>JBDTCP010000112.1:0-15468 GCA_039923555.1 Nitrobacter sp. | reverse complement strand
CGCGCCGGGCGACTTCCTTCTTGAGACTTTTCGAGGCGTTTTCGGCTTCGTCGACGACCGCCTGATCGTTCTCAGCCTCGCCGAGTTCGATCATGCCGATCTGGTCCTCGAGCTCACGCTCGACCCTGCCGATGCCGGTCAGTGAATCCTCCAGCGAGGTCCGCTCCTGCATCAGCTTCTGAGCCTTCTGCGGATCGTTCCACAGATCGGGATCCTCGGCGAGCTTGTTCAGCTCCGCGAGGCGCGCGGTCGATGCATCAACGTCAAAGATGCCTCCTCAGCAGCCCGACTGACTGCTTGATCTCTTCAACGAGTCGTTCGATTTCAGCGCGCATAGGCTCTCTGTCCGCAGCTTAGGCCGTCGTTCAACAATGGCTGTGGTGTAACCGCGACCGCCGCAAAGCGCAATCGCGTCGAGTATCTCCCGGCTAATCGCAAAACGGGTACCGCCTTTTTGCGGAATACGCGCTAGTACAAGCCGCCGGTCCCGGGCCGGAACAGGCTGCGATCGGCATCGGGCGGCGGCTGGCGTCCATCCGGGTCAGCCACACCGATCACGGCGTAATTGTCGGGCGGTGCGGTGCCGGGCTTGAAGGCTTCGAGAATGGTCTTTCCGGTATCGCCAGGTCCGGCGCGCATGCCGGTCTTGGAATCGACACGGACCAGCTTGATGCCGGCGGGAACGCGGAACGGAACGGCCGGCTTGTCGGACAGCGCGAGCTTCATGAAATCGCGCGCGATCGGAGCCGCCAGATGTCCTCCGGTTGCAGTACGGCCGAGATTACGCGGCTTGTCGTAGCCCATGTAGACGCCGATCACGAGGTCCGGCGAGAATCCGATGAACCAGGCATCCTTCTGATCGTTAGTGGTGCCAGTCTTGCCCGCAATCGGCTTGCCGACCTCGCGCATGACGGTGGCGGTGCCGGCCTGAACCACGCCCTCCATCATCGAGGTGATCTGATAGGCCGTCATCGAATCCAGCACCTGCTCGCGGTGATCGATCAACTGAGGCTCTGGCTGGTTCTTCCAGCCTTCCGGGGCATCGCATCCGCGGCACTCGCGCGTATCGTGCTTGTAGATGGTGTGGCCGTAGCGATCCTGAATGCGGTCAATCAAGGTCGGCTTCACGCGTCTGCCGCCATTGTCGAACATCGAATACGCGGTCACCATGCGCATCACCGTGGTCTCGCCCGCTCCCAGCGCGTAGGAGAGATAGTTCGGCAATTCGTCGTAGACGCCGAAGCGTTTTGCGTATTCGCCGATCAAGGGCATGCCGATGTCTTGCGCCAGCCGAACCGTCACGGTGTTGAGCGAGAGTCGCAGCGCATTTCGCAGCGTTTGCGGCCCATAATATTTTTCCTTCGAGTAGTTTTCCGGACGCCACACACCGGAGCCCTGCCCCTGATCGATCTCGATCGGCGCATCGACGACGACTGTCGATGGCGTGTAGCCATTGTCGAGCGCCGACGAGTAGACGATCGGCTTGAACGAGGAGCCCGGCTGCCTGTAGGCTTGCGTTGCGCGATTGAACTGGCTCTGATCGAACGAGAAGCCGCCGACCATCGCCAGTACACGGCCGGTCAACGGATCCATTGCCACCATCGCGCCGGATACTTCGGGCAGTTGCCGCAGCCGGTATTCGCCCTCGACGGCGTTGCCGTCCTTTGCAATCAGGGGATCGGCATAGATCACGTCGCCGGGCGAGAGCACTTGGGACACCTTCGTCGGCGCACGGCCGCGCGTCGATCCGGAAGTGGCTTTGGCCCACTTCACCCCGTCGATCGTGATCAAGCCCGTCTGCCGCTCCTTGTTCACGGCGCCGCCGAGCTCGCGCCCGGGTTGAAAGCCGATGCGCGCGGACTGGTCATTTGATTCGAGCACCACGGCCATCCGCCACGGCGCAATGTCGGCCAGCGATTTGACGTCGGCGAGCTTGACGCCCCAGTCGCCCGAGATGTCGAGCTTGCTCATCGCGCCGCGCCAGCCCTGCGCTTCGTCGTAAGTGACGAGGCCGTTGGCCATGGTCTTGCGCGCGATCACCTGCAGTTTCGGATCGAGCGTCGTCCGGACCGACAGACCGCCCTCATAGAGCTTCTTTTCGCCGTAGCGCTCAAACAGGTCGCGCCGGACTTCCTCGGCAAAATACTCGCCGGCGAAAGTATGGGCTCCGTTAGCGCGGTTGGTGACGATCAGCGGATCCTTGCGGGCGTTATCGGCATCGGCCTGTTTGATCCAGCCGTTCTCCAGCAGCCGGTCGATGACGTAGTTGCGCCGTTCGATCGCGCGGTCGTGGTTCTTGACCGGATGCAGGGTCGAAGGCGCCTTCGGCAACGCCGCGAGATAGGCCGCCTCGGCGACGGTCAGTTCATTGACCGACTTGTCGAAGTACACCAGCGACGCAGCCGCGATGCCGTAGGCGCCGAGGCCGAGATAGATTTCGTTCAAATACAGCTCAAGGATCTTGTCCTTCGAGTAGGCGCGCTCGATGCGCATCGCGAGCAGCGCTTCCTTGATCTTGCGGGTGAAGGACACCTCATTGGTCAGCAGAAAGTTCTTTGCAACCTGCTGGGTGATCGTCGAGGCGCCCTGCGGCCGCTTGTTGGACCCGAAGTTCTGGGCATAAGCCAGCGCTGCACGGGCCATGCCGAAATAGTCGATGCCACCGTGCTCGTAGAAATTCTTGTCTTCCGCCGCGAGGAACGCATTGATGACCAGCTTTGGCACTGCCTGAATCGGCAAATAGAGCCGGCGTTCTTTCGAATACTCACCGAGCAACGAACCGTCCGACGCATGGACACGTGTCATGACAGGCGGTTCATAATCCTGAAGCTGAGAGTATTCCGGCAGGTCCTTGGAAAAATGCCAGATCAACCCCGCCGTGACCGCGACGCCGACCAAAAATAAGATGGTTCCCGCTGCAAACAGAAAACCCATTAACCGCAGCAGCAAACGCATTATCGAGTGTCCGTTTCATTCTCAGCGCCGCGAGATATAGACGGCTGTCTGCAGGCCCATATCGTTTGTCGAAGCGTCCGCCGCGCAGGTATTCTGGCTTTGTCCAATCCCGCGAATCTCGCGACAGCTTTTCTATAGAGCGGCTGCTGTGGCCAAACTAGGGCTTTAGCCTCCGAAGCCAGCTCGTTTTCAGAGTGCCGGCTCGGCCGAAACCACCCTTTTTGCAAGAAATATCTCGACGGCCTTCGCAACCGAACGCACCGTCTTGGACCGCCAGCTTTCCGATGTCATCTCGTGGAGATCGGCCTTGTTCGAGACGAAACCGAGTTCGACCAGTACCGATGGCACATCTGGCGCCTTCAGAACTCTGAAGCCTGCCGACTTCAGCGGGTGCTTGTGCATCTGCGCAGTGGTTTTCATCTCACTCATCAACAGGCGGGCAAAGCGGTTTGAAAACGTGCGTGTTTCCCGCTGTGCAAGGTCGATCAGAATATCGGCGACATCGGTCGGCTCTTCGGTCAGGTTGACACCCCCGATCGCGTCCGCCTTGTTTTCGGCCTCCGCCAACCGCTCCGCCTCCGCGTCCGACGCCTTGTCCGATAACGTGTAAATTGTCGCGCCCCGAGCAGCGCCCTCGTGACGCGGCAGGGCGTCCGCATGGATCGAAACGAACAGCGCGGCGCCATTGTTTCGGGCGACGCGAACACGGTCGGCCAGCGGAATGAAGGTGTCGTCCGTTCGCGTCATGATAACGCGGTATTTGCCGCCGTTCTCGATGCCGTCGCGCAAGGCCAGAGCAAAAGCCAGCACCAGATCCTTTTCTGCCTCGCCCGTTGAAGCCTGGGTTCCGTTGTCGATTCCCCCATGACCCGGATCGATCACGACTACGGGACGCGCATCCGGCGACGGTGCGGTGGACCCGGTCGATCCGGTCGCATCGGCGACGGCTGTCGGGAAATCGTCACCCTGCCGCAGCTCAGAACCGCTCGAAGCTGCCAACGAGCGATTGAATGCAGCACGATCGACGGCCTCCAGTTCGACCACCAGACGGGGCGGCTGACCGTTCGCGGCATCGAGCACGTAGGCCTTTTCGATCTTCGCGGGGCCCGCGAGATCGAACACGATCCGCGATCCGCCCGGCATCGCCAGCCCGTAGCGAAACGCCTTGATCAGGCCGCGTCCGGCGCCGCCGGCCTCGGGCGCAAGGTGGAAACTGACCTGCGGGATATCGATGACGACCCGATAAGGATCAGCCAGCAGGAAGGCATGAATGTCGATATTCTTATCGAGATCGAGAATGAAGCGGGTCTGTTTCGCGTCACCTGCGAGCCGTACCTCGGAGGCGATCGGAAAATCACCCGCAACCACAGGGCGAACAAGTTCGTTCCCGGCGGCGGGCAGAATTGTGCCGGGAAGGAGTAGTGCTGTGGCGCATAGCGATACGATCCACAGCAAAACGACGTGATTTGTGCGGCTCGCCAACGAATCCAAGCCTCCGAGCTGCCTCTTACCGCATTAGGACCGCAGGGTTAATCAGAGCTTAAGCCCCCGTGACGAATATGGCCGGGTGTTGCCGGCTGGCGACGCTTCCCTTGCAAGCGGCAACCAATCCACGTATGTAAGAGAGTGCTGACGGTTAAACTGCGGGTTGTGTCGCGTTCAGCTTCCCGGTGCCGCGCAGGGCTTTAAACTACTAGAAGTTCCTGCGTTTTCCGACCTCTCCACAGCCAGCGCAGTGCGCGGCCGACTCGGAGCGGCGGTTTCAAGCCCGGGTGGCGTACGGTCCCAGGTCACGATTCTGCGCCAGGGACAGCTTCAGACACATCATGACCGATTGTCTCGGCCCTGCGGCCACAATACGACACCGACCAGGCGCTTTGGCGCCGCGTCGATCCGGCAGCGAGATACATGGCGGTGCTTTTGCCGCCAACCTGTTTAGACGGGCCAACGCCTGATGCGCCAGAATCTAAAGCCGACCAATATCCTCGCAAAGACCGCGCCGACGCGAAGTGAAGGCTTCGCGCGCCGCGTCACGCCGGGAATAGGTTCGGTACGGCGCCTCGGATCGCGTTGCGGCCTTCCCCTCACCCCCGAATCAGGTGGACCCTCGCATCTCCCGGCCGCGCGGAGTGCGCGCGCCGTCCCGTGCGCCCTCCGCCGACATGAGCTTCAAAATGCCCAACAAAATGTTGATCGACGCCACCCACCCGGAAGAGACCCGGGTCGTCGTGGTCCGCGGCAATCGCGTCGAGGAATTTGACTTCGAATCTGCCCAGCGCAAGCAACTGCGCGGCAACATCTATCTGGCCAAGGTCACCCGCGTTGAGCCGTCGCTGCAAGCCGCATTCATCGAATACGGCGGAAACCGGCACGGCTTCCTTGCGTTTAGCGAAATCCATCCCGACTACTATCAGATTCCAGTCGCCGACCGTCAGGCACTGATCGAAGCCGACGAGCGCGCGCACCGTGAGGCGGAGGAGGAATCGGAAAACCGCTCCGGCCGCCGCCGTTCGCGCCACCGTAACTCACGCCGGCGCGGTCACGGCGAACGCGTGCAGAGCGCCGTTGTCGAGGGTGCGGGCCAGGAAGAGGCGTCGCAGTTCGGCCAGCCACACGACGAATACGGATCGGACGAACACGCCCCGCAGGAACATGCGGCGCAGGACCACGATCATCCGCACGACGATCACACGGATCACGATCACCTGCAGGAACACGACGGCGCCGGGCACGGCCATCCGCACGACTCCGACCATCACGCGATCGACGCTGATCATCCGCACGAGTCGCATGACCTCGCTTTCGCGTTAGATCGAGATCATGTTGTCCAGGAGTATCGCGAACAGACACATGATGGCACTGGCGATGCTCTCGTCGCGGCCACACCGGTTCACGTGACCGGCTTCGAGGCACCCGTCCATGTCAGCGCCGAACCCGATCACGCCGAACCGGCAATTTCCCTTGACGAGGATCATACCCGCGAAGCGCACAGTGAAGTGCACGATCACGAGGCGGGAGACCGCGACGGTCAACCTCATGAGGTCGAATCCCGTGGCGAGGAAGCCCACCCCGAGGATGACGACGACGACGACGCCGAGGAAGATGAACAGGTCGAATCCGTTGGCGGTGATGATGCGCTGGAGGAAGTTCCCGAGCGCGCCTTCCGACCACGCCGCCAGTACAAGATCCAGGAAGTCATCAAGCGCCGCCAAGTGATGCTGGTGCAGGTGGTCAAGGAGGAGCGCGGCAACAAGGGCGCGGCGCTCACGACTTATCTGTCGCTGGCCGGCCGTTATGCCGTGCTGATGCCCAACACTGCGCGCGGCGGCGGCATCAGCCGCAAGATCACCTCGGCGCAGGATCGTTCGCGGCTCAAGGACGTGGTGCAGGACCTCGACGTGCCCGAAGGCATGGGAATTATCCTGCGCACCGCCGGCGCCTCGCGCACCAAGCCGGAGATCGGGCGCGACTTCGAGTATCTGATCCGCATGTGGGAAACCGTGCGCGACATGACCCTGCGGTCGCAAGCCCCGACCCTCGTCTACGAGGAAGGCTCGCTGATCAAGCGCTCGCTGCGCGATCTCTACAACAAGGAAGTCGACGAAATCCAGGTGGCCGGCGAAGCCGGTTATCAGGAGGCGCGCGATTTCATGAAGATGCTGATGCCGTCCAACGTCCGCGCGGTGAAGCAGTATCGCGACGGCCAGCCGTTGTTCTCGCGCATGGGCGTCGAAAGCCAGCTCGACGCGATGTTCTCGCCGACGGTGCAGCTTCGCTCCGGTGGCTACCTCGTCATTAACCAGACCGAAGCGCTGGTGTCGATCGATGTCAACTCGGGCCGCTCGACCCGTGAACATCACATCAAGGATACTGCGCTTAAGACCAATCTCGAAGCCGCCGAGGAAGTCGCCCGGCAATTGCGGCTGCGCGATCTCGCCGGCCTGATCGTCATCGACTTCATCGACATGGACGAAAAACGCAACGACCGCGCCGTGGAGCGCAAGCTCAGCGACTGCCTGCGCCACGATCGCGCACGCATCCAGGTCGGACGCATTTCGCACTTCGGCCTCTTGGAAATGTCGCGCCAGCGCATCCGCGCCAGCATGCTGGAAAGTTCGACGGAGCCGTGCCAGCAATGCGGCGGCAGCGGCCATGTCCGCTCGGTTTCATCGGTAGCGTTGCAGTTGCTGCGCAGCCTCGAGGAAGCCCTGATGAAAGGCGCAACGCACAACCTGGTCGTGCGGACACGCATTGATGTTGCGCTATATGTGCTCAATCACAAGCGCGGCCATCTGCGCGACCTCGAAAACGGCTTCAAGGTCAGCCTTTCCGTGGTCGCTGATCCTTCGATCACCGGTCAACAGTCCTTCATCATCGATCGTGGCGAGCAAGTGCATACGCTGGAGGCCGCGAAAGCACTGCTGGCCGCGCAGCTTTCCGCATTCCCGCCGGAGGCCGATGAGATCTACGAGGATGAGGAACCGCTCGATATCGAAGCCAAGGTCGAGACCGACGAAACTGAGGTCCGCGCCGACGAACAAACGGGCGGCGAAGTCGATGGCGACGGCCCCAAGCGCAAGCGCCGCCGGCCCCGGCGTGGACGTTCCGGGGAAGCCCGCGACGGGCTGCCTGCGCGCGGCGACGAAGGCGCCGACAATGTCCAGACTGCCGGTGAACTTGCAGTGGCGGCCGTTATGACCGACGACGCCGAAAATGCCGGAGATGAGGCCGGAGGCCAGGACGGCGAAGCGCGGCCCGATCTCTCTCCGGACGGAGAACGGCGGCCACGTCGTCGTGGACGCCGTGGCGGTCGCCGTCGGCGTGGTGGCGCGGAAGATGGTCTTGTCGGCTCGATTTCCGACGAACTCGGCCCCACCTCAGCACCCGAAGTTGTCGAAGCCGTTGCGGACTTCGATTCAGTTTTGCCCGCCCCTGAACAGCAGATCAGCACGCACGAAGCCGAACCTCAGCCGAAGCACCAGGCGCCGCAGCCGGAAATGGCGAGCCCGCCAGCCCGGGCCAGAGATGAGGTCGTGGCAGAGTCCGAAAAAGCCGCTCGCCGCCGCTCGACGGTGCGCGAGAAGGTGAGCTTCGTCTCGGAAGAGGCGCCGCCGGTCGAACCCGTCGTTCAAAGCGAGCCGGAGCCATCGGCGCCTGAGCCGCAACAGCCGACTCCGGATGCATCGAATGAAGCCCAGCCGCGTCGTGCGGGGTGGTGGTCGCGCCGGTTCGGCAACGGCACTTGAATCGGTCTCCCTCGAATACAACAACGCCCGTCCTGCGTCGGGCGTTTTTGATAGGCCGTCGCGGTCAGGCGAGGATATTTAGAGCGTGATCGGACGCAAAACCGGAATCCGCTTTTGCTGATCGTGCTCTAAGATTCAGAAATGGCTGTAGGAGAGCTGCGGAAGCGCGATCTCCTTGCCTTCCGCATCAAGCCATTTTGGAGCGGTGTTGCCTGCGACAATCGCTCCGATCGACGTCACCGCGACGCCAACGTCACGTGCCGCCCCGGCGAAGGCCTCGACGCGATCTTGCGGAATCGTACACAGGATCTCGTAATCGTCGCCGCCGCTCACCACGGTCTCGACGCTCGTCTTGCCCTGTGCCATCAGTCCGCGCGCGGCCCCGGACAGCGGAACGAACGTGGCATCGATCACCGCCGAGACTCCCGACGCCGCGCACAGTTTTGCGAGATCGCCGGCCAGGCCATCGGAGACGTCCATCGCGGCGCGGGCGTAATTCCGGACCGCCATGGCGAGGCCGATGCGCGGCTGTGGAATCCGATAGCGGTCGAGCAACGTCTCGCGGACCGCAACATCGCTTACCGTCACCTTTCCGGTGAGAATAGCGAGCCCGAGTGCCGCGTCGCCGATCGTGCCGGAGACGACGATGCGATCGCCCGGCTCCGCGCGGCCCCGCATGACCATCCCGCCGGGCGTTACGCGGCCAAAGGCGGCGATGGAAATCATCAACGGGCCGGGTGTTGATACCGTGTCGCCACCAAGCAACGGACAATGAAACGCGGTTGCATCGTCGCCAAGCCCGCGCGCAAATGGCGAGAGCCATTTCTCATCGGCGTCACGCAATGCCAGTGTCAGAAGGAATCCGGCAGGCGTTGCTCCCTTGGCGGCAAGATCGGAAAGACTGACCCGCAAGGCTTTCTTCGCGACCGTTTCCGGTGGATCACTGCTGAGGAAATGCACACCTTCCACAACGGCATCGGTTGTAACCACGAGATCATCGCCGTCGCCTTTCAAGACAGCCGCGTCGTCGGCGAGTCCCAGCGCGCCAGGTTCCGTCGCCAGCGGCATGAAGTAACGCGCGATCAGATCGTCTTCACCGGAGGGCATGGTCGTCCTTCGCTGCCACCACCACATCTTCCGCCGTCATCCTGAGGTGTCGTCGCACTTGCGACGGCCTCGAAGGATGACCGCACATACTTGGCCATCCTTCGAGGCTCGCCGCAAAGCGGCTTCGCACCTCAGGATGACACTCAGCGCGCAAATTCGCCGGCGCGGAAATGACGAGCGATCTGATCGAGCACCGCATTGATCATGCCCGTCTCTTCCTTCTCGACGAAGGCGTGGGCGACATCGACATATTCGGACACCACAACCCGCGCCGGAACATCCTTGCGATGCTCCAGTTCATACGAGCCTGCACGCAGCACCGCGCGCAGGATCGCGTCGATCCGCTTCAGCGGCCAGCCCTTCGACAGCGCATCGTCGATCAGTGGATCGAGCCTGGTCTGGTCGCGGACCACGCCCGCCACCACGTCGCGAAAGAATGCGGCTTCGGCAGGAAGGTATTTGTCGCCTTCGACTTCGCTACCGAGCCAGTGGCTTTCGAACTCCGCGAAGATGTCGTTGATTCCTGCGCCGCCGATCTCCATCTGATACAGCGCCTGCACCGCGGCGAGCCGCGCCGCGCCGCGCCTGTTGGCCTTCTTGTCGATGCTTTGTTTGATGTCCGCCATCGCGCTGTTATGCCTTCGCCAACCGGCGCTTGATCCGCAACATCGCCAGCGCCGCCCGCGCCGCGTCGCCGCCTTTGTTCAACTCGCTTACACGCGCCCTCGCCCATGCCTGCGCATCCGTATTGACCGTGACGATGCCGTTGCCGAGTGGCACTCGCCGCTGCACCGACAGATCCATCAGCGCTCGGGAAGATTCCATCGCGACGATTTCAAAATGGATGGTGTCGCCACGCACCACGCAGCCGAGCGCGATAACAGCGTCGTAAGGCTTGCCGCTTCGTTCGGCCGCATCGAGTGCGATCGCAATTGCCGCCGGAATTTCCAGAGCGCCGGGAACGGTGACGACATCATGGCCGACGCCGGCTTGTTTTAATTCAGCGACAGCGCCATCGAGCAGCGCGTCCTGGATATCGTCGTAGAACCGCGCCTCGACGATCAGCGCGCGGGAATCCGATATATCGGTCTGGTCCTTGAGCGCCGCGCGCCGAGCGTCTGCCATCATTCTGCCGTCTGAAATTAAGCCCGATTGCCGGGCGTTTGTAGTCGCAGCTCTGCATGAAGCCAAGCGCTGAGTGGGAACGCGCTGGCAAAAAACCAGCGTCATTCCGGGATGCGCGGCTTGGCGCAGGCCCGGAATTCATAAGCCCGGCGGAGGTCATGGATTTCCCGGCTCGCCCGCAAAAGCTCGCGCCCGGAATGACAGCTTGTGATTATCGCATCTCGCTCAGCCGCGCCGCGTAACGAGCCATCAGATCGATCTCGATATTGGCTTCACTTCCGGCGCGCCAGTCGCCTAACGTGGTGCCGCTCAGGGTGTACGGAATGATGAGCACCGAGAATACCACGTCCTGAACGGCGTTCACTGTTAGCGATACGCCATCCAGCGTCACAGAACCTTTGGCTGCGATGAAGCGCGCCAATTCCCGCGTGGTGCGCAATTCAACACGGGCCATGCCGGAAAGGTCGTCGCGCGAGACGACGGTAGCGATGCCGTCGACATGGCCCGCGACGATGTGGCCGCCGAGTTCATCACCGATTTTCAACGCGCGTTCGAGATTGAGCCGCGTCCCCGCAGCCCAGTGCTTCGCCGTGGTCATGCCGAGCGTCTCCGTCCCGGCATCGGCATCGAACCAGGTCCGGCCAGCGCTGACCCCAGAGGCAACGACAGTCAGACACACGCCGCTGCACGCGATGGACGCGCCGGCGACGATGGTGCTTTGATCATAGTGGCAGAGGATGCGGAGCCGATGCAACCGGCCTTGCGCAGTCGGTGTCACACTTTCGATCTCGCCGATGTCTGTCACTATGCCGGTGAACATCAGAACCTTTCGAATAGTCCAATACCTGCCAGTACGTCTTCTCGTTTGCAGAGGCAGAAGACATGGATTACCGACACAATGGGCCTGTGCTCGGGCCGGCGAAACTGGACCCGAGTGCCAAGCATGACGGCTTCGAGCGTAACGCGATTCAGACACGCTCGTAAATCGCGAGGGTGTCCTGATCCAGCGTCTCGCTAGCACGAACCTTGAACTTCTGCGACTCAGTGATTGCCGTCAGCGGCAAAGCGCCGAGCGCCGCCACTCCATCGTCGCCAATCGGATCAAGACTGCGCAGCAGCCATGCCTCATCGACGAGATCGGCTGCGACAAATGAGGAAGCAATTCGCGCGCCGCCCTCAACCATGAGGCGGGTGGTGCCTCTGTCAGACAAATCTCGCAGAACGGCGGAAAGATCGAGTCCGGGTTTGCCCTGCGCGGTCGGAACGCGGATGACCTGCGCACCCGCAGCGCCGAGCTTCATGGCTGCGGGCGCTTCGGCAAGATCTGATGCCATCACCCACAGCGGAGTCTCGCGCGCGGATTGGACCAGCCGGCTGGTGCCCGAGATACGCAGGGCGCGATCGAGCACAACGCGCACGGGCGAGCGCGTTTCCAAGCCGGGAAGCCGACAGGTCAAAAGAGGGTCGTCGGCCAGCACGGTGCCGATGCCGACCAGAATGGCATTGCATTGCGCGCGCAACAGATGCACCCGCGCTTTGGCCGCCTCACCCGTAATGGCGACCGGCGTGCCTCCGGCCGCACCGATCTTTCCGTCGCTGGACACCGCGAGCTTGAGGATGACGTGCGGGCGCTTGTCCCGGACCCGTCGAAAATGTCCGGCATGGTGGTGGGCCGCCTCGATCGCACAAAGTCCGACATCGACCGATATTCCGGCGGCCCGCAACCGTGCATGGCCCTGCCCCGCGACTTCCGGAGTGGGATCCTCGATTGCGGACACAACACGCGTGATACCAGCCGCGATCACCGCATCGGCGCAGGGCGGGGATTTTTTTCCGACATGCGAACACGGCTCCAGCGTGACATACAGCGTCGCGCCACGCGCCGCCTCGCCCGCGCGGCGCAGCGCTTCGACTTCGGCGTGCGGACGCCCTCCCGGTTGGGTCCAGCCGCGGCCGACGATCACATCGTCTTTCACGATGACAGCACCCACCGCCGGATTGGGCGCGCTCGCACCCAGGCCGCGGCGGCCCATCGCCAGCGCCAATTGCATGAAACGTGACTCGGTGGCCTTGGCTTTGCGGAGTTTTTCGCCGTACTGGTCTTCCAGAATGCGAAAGATCATTTGCGCAGCGGCACCGGCCGCGCGTCGTCTTCGCTGGAGAGCTCACCCAGCACCGTCTCAAAATCCTTGGCCTCCCGAAAGTTGCGGTAGACCGAGGCAAAGCGCACATAGGCGACATCGTCGAGGCTCCGCAGATGTTCCATCACGATCTCGCCGATGGTCTCGGACGAAATCTCCGCCTCGCCTCCGCTCTCGAGTTCGCGGACGATGGCCGACACCATGGTTTCGACGCGCTCGGGATCGACCGGCCGTTTGCGCAGGCTGATTTGCAGCGAGCGCACCAGTTTGTCGCGGTCGAACGGCACCCGCCGCCCGTTACGCTTGATGACCGTCAGTTCACGCAACTGCACCCGCTCGAACGTCGTGAAGCGGAAATTGCAGCCCATGCAGACACGCCGGCGGCGGATGACGGCCGAATCCTCGGTCGGCCGGGAATCCTTCACCTGGGTATCCAGACTGTTGCAACTCGGGCAGCGCATCCGCGTGACGCCTCGGTGTTATTGATAAATCGGGAAGCGATCAGTCAGCGCCTTGACCTTCTCCTTGACCGCCGCCTCGACCAGTGGGGCCTTGCCGTCGTCGGATTGCGCGATGGCGTTGAGCACTTCCGCGATCAGGCCACCGACCTGCTTGAATTCGGCAACCCCGAAGCCGCGCGTCGTGGCAGCCGGCGTACCGAGACGCAGGCCCGAGGTCACGAATGGCTTTTCGGGATCGAACGGGATGCCGTTCTTGTTGCAGGTCAGGCCTGCGCGCACGAGCGCCTTTTCGGAGACGTTGCCCTTCAAACCCTTGGGCCGCAGGTCTACCAGCATCAGGTGATTGTCGGTGCCGCCTGACACGATATCGAAGCCTTGGCCACGAAGGCTTTCGGCCAGCGCCTTGGCGTTCTCGACGACGCTCTTGGCGTAAATCCTGAAGTCCGGGCGGAGCGCCTCTCCGAACGCCACCGCCTTGGCGGCGATCACATGCATCAGCGGGCCGCCCTGCAAACCGGGGAAGATTGCCGAATTGAACTTCTTCGCAAGCGCCTCATCGTTGCACAGGATCAGTCCGCCGCGCGGGCCGCGCAGCGACTTGTGCGTGGTGGTCGTCGTTACATGAGCATGCGGGACAGGCGACGCATGGACGCCGCCGGCCACGAGGCCTGCGAAGTGCGCCATATCGACCAGCAGATAGGCGCCGATACTGTCGGCGATCTCGCGGAAGCGCTTGAAGTCCCACGGCCGCGAATAGGCGGAGCCGCCGGCGATGATCAGCTTCGGCCTGATGTCCTCGGCCTGCTTTGCCACCGCGTCCATATCGATGAGCTGATCCTCACGCCGCACCGTGTAATGCGCCGCCTTGAACCATTTCCCTGACATGTTGACCGGGGAGCCATGGGTCAGGTGGCCGCCGGCGGCGAGGTCGAGCCCCATGAAGGTATCGCCGGGCTGCAGCAGCGCCAAAAATACCGCCTGGTTCATCTGGCTGCCGGAGTTCGGCTGGACGTTGGCGAATCGGGCGCCGAACAGCTTTTTGGCGCGCTCGATGGCGAGCGTTTCGACGACGTCGACCCACTCGCACCCGCCGTAATAGCGCGCACCCGGATAACCCTCGGCATATTTATTGGTCAGCACCGAGCCCTGCGCTTCCAGAACCGCGCGGCTGACGATGTTCTCCGACGCGATCAGCTCGATTTCGTGACGCTGACGGCCCAGTTCGCCCTTGATCGCGGCGGCTATCTCGGAATCGGCTTCGGCCAAGGCGGCTGTAAAGAAGGAGTCGGGCGCGGAGGCGGTTTTGGCGGAGGAGTCCATTTACAGAATCCTTGGCGGCGCAGCCCGTCAAACCGGGTGCGGACGGCAGTTATGGGCGGTCGAAGCGGCGCGAGCCAGATAGCACATTAGATCAAGCCGGCCAAGGTGTTGCGCCTCCGACCCGATGTTAAGGCAATATATGGTGGACACGGCTCAGGAATGGAACTGGCGCAGCAAGATGTCATCAGGACATCAACCGGCAACGGCGCAGTGCGAACGGGAGTTGCGTTATCTGGAGAGATAGCGGCGGAGCGCTGCGATCGAAGGTCCGACTTGAGCGGCCGCCTCCAACAATCTGTCGCGGGATACGTTCAAGCGGCTGGCCCACAGATCGGTCTGGGCATCGCTAGTGAGATCGACCGCCACCGGCGGCTTCTGATAAGTCGATATGACTGATGCAACCGTGACAAGCTGGACCATCCCGCAAGTCTAGCATCCAGGCCGCGACCGGCCACCGCGCCCTGCCGCCACAGTTAAAATCCGGTTTCTGGTTCCGCCCGATCCGGGACAGAATTAAGGCTTCGGCACTCCTTTAGGCCGCAAACCGCCAGGTCCGGGCGTTTTCGGCGCGCTGTCCCGGCATCAAACCACACGAATTTTTGGCAAGTCCGGCGGCGCCCGGAACGCCGCGCCGTCTATTGCATTATTGCGGCATTCAACCTGTGGAGGAAACCATGAGGAAAACCATTCTCATCGCATGCTGCGCGACACTGATTGGCATGGGAACCGCGGCGGCGCAGACTTATGGCGCGCCGGCTCAGGATGCCACGTCGAACAGTACGTCCATGTCCCAGCACGGCACGTCCAAGGGCAAGATGGCCAAGAGCAAGACGTCGAAACACAAGACGGTCGGCCTGTCGAAGGGTTCGAAGACAACAAGCGACAGCATGAAACAGAACAACATGCCGAAGTAAGTTCGCACCGATGGTGCAGAAGCCGCGTGGCCCGACGAACACGCGGCTTTGATGTCCAGAAAAGTTACAGTGCCACCTGGGTATGCCCGCATTCCTTGCAGGTAAAACTGACGCGCGTGGCTCCCCTCGGCGCCTTGGTTTTGTTCTCGGCGCCGCACTTTCCACACTTGGCTGTGATGCGGGTCTCGCCCTGCTTTAC
>JBDTCP010000111.1:0-12794 GCA_039923555.1 Nitrobacter sp. | reverse complement strand
CAGTGATCCTGAATCGGTTGCCAGAACGTCGGATCGGGGGTGTTGTTGATGATCACCACGCATTCGAAATTCGGGTAGTCGAGGCACGCGACCGCATCGAGCGTCTGCTTGAGCATTTCGGGCGGCTCGAAATACGCGGGCACATGAATCGAGACCATGGGCAGTGAAGTGCCGGTGGTGGCCTGCGCGGCGATGGCTTCCTTCGTGATCAACCGCCGCGGGTGCTGTCCGAATGCCACTGTCGCGATCTCCCCGATGCGCGCCATCGCGATCAGGATCAGCGGCACCAGCAGAATCAGGCCGAGCGTCAGCGCGAAGGCCGAACCGAAAACGAAGTAGTGGCCGGTCCAGTAGGAAAAGACCGTCGCGACCCAGGCGCCGACGCCGTTGGCCGCTGTCGAGAGGAGCAGGGCCTGCATCGCCGTGGGCTGGACGAGCCGCAGGATGGGCAATGACAGGAGAACCCCGATCAGGAGCGCGATACCGGAAAGCTTCCAGTAGGCTTCATCGACGACAGGGCCGGTCCAGAAAAATTTAGGCTCGCGATCCGCGTTGAGAACGCCCCAGTAAGGGCCGACGCCGCCTTCGAAGAACTTCCATGGCTGGTCGATGGCTTCGACGATATTGTATTCCATGCCGATCGACTGGGCCTTGGTGACGAAATTGCGAAGCGTCACCGCCTGCTGGAACGGACCGGGGTCGGCGTTCCTGAGATTGTAGCCGGCGCTTGGCCAGCCGAATTCAGCGATCACAATCCGTTTGCCGGGAAAGGCATCGCGCAATTTCTGGTAGATGATGAGGGCCTGATCGACAGCCTGCTTGCTTGAAAAGCCCTCCCAATAGGGAAGGATATGCGCCGCAATGAAATCGACCGACGATGCCAACTCAGGGTGCTCAAGCCAGATATTCCAGATTTCGCCCGTGGTCACAGGCACATTCACGGAACTTTTTACGCGCTGAATGAGCTTGATGAGATCGGCGACCTTTTGATCGCCGCGATAAATCGTCTCGTTGCCGACGACGATTCCGTTGACGTTGCTGTTGTGCTTGGCGAGGTCGATGGCCGCCAGCATCTCGCGCTCGTTGCGCTCGACATGCTTGTCGATCCAGGCGCCGACCATGACCTTGAGGCCGGATTCATTGGCGATGGGGGGCACTAGTTCGACACCCCCAGTCGACGAATACAGGCGGATCGCGCGGGTCAGAGGAACCAGCGCCTTCATGTCGGAACGGATTTTCTCGACGGTCGGGATATTGTCGACGTCCGGATGCGCCGTCCCTTCGAACGGCGCATAGGATACGCTCGACAGAACTCCCTTGAAGTCGGGGGCCTCCTGCTTCTCCCGAAGAATTCCCCAGAGAGCAGCGTGTGCGGCGGTCACGAACAACAGAACGGCGACGACGGCGCGCATCGCGAGTAAACCATAAGGGGCGAGCATGGTACAAACACGGACCCGTCCCCTAGGTCCGACCAACACACCGGCAGCGAGAAGCATATCTCGGCCATGTGAAATAACAACTCATATGACGCCGTGGCGTTTTAAGGGCGGTCTGCCACTTCAATCATGAAAATTCGGAAACGTTCCTGATGCCGGCCTATTTCTCCGGTGGAGCGTGGGCAGGGGCTGACTGCGCTGGAGGCTGACCCGCAGGGGCTGCGGGTGAACCGCTGGATGCTGCCGGCGGGGAAGCGCCTGCGGCGGCAGGCTGGGCCGGCTGCGCATCCGGATTGATCCAGCAGGTATGAACGCGGCCGCTCAGGGCATCGGGTGCCTTGGGGTCGATAGGTCCGAACCGGACCAGGCAGCGGAACGCCGCCTGAACGTGGCCACCTGGACAGCCGAAGCGATCATAAAGGTCGAGGTGGCGAAATGCCGTGTCCAGGTCATCGCGCCACATCAGCACAACCACACGGCGGCCGAGCCAAACGCATTCCGGGTTTCCCGCCGGACCGTTGATGACGCGCGTGGCTTCGGCGAATTCGTCGGTTTTGCGCTCGCTGTCTTTGGCGGCATCAGCCGCATTTGTTGCGGCCGGCTTGTTTTGATCCTGGGCACGAAGATCGCCGCTCTGCGCGATCGCGCCACCGATGCTGAACAGCAGCGCGAAGCCGGGAACGGCAAGGCCACGCAAAAGCGCCTTGTGGAATCTGAACAGCACTCGACGCATAAAGTCCCCCGACTCTTGCTGGCCGCAACCACCTGGCCGCGACCGCCACCTGTATCCAGGTGTCAGATGCCGCTCAAATTGGTCCCCAATGCGGCGGAGACGCCCCTAGTGGTCCGATCTAACATTCGCATCCCGTTTCAGCGAGCCTTCTTGCGAATGTTAGAATCGAAGGACCACTTGGAAATATAAGTTGCTGGTGGAGTTTGAATTTGACATTCGCATCCGGGATGCGCGGCCAAGTGGGTCGCGAACGTCAAATTCACTCCACTAGATTCCCATGACGGAGATTCTGGATTTTGTCCAGCAAACCGGTTGGTTCGATCCGATTGTGGTAAAGCCGTGGCTCGAAAGGTTGTGACCGTCCGGCCGCCGCTCTTGGCAGATGCGCCTCGACGGGCTAATCGACGACTTTCGCGGAGGATGGAGCCGATTTCCTTTCGTACGCCCCTGGCGCTTCTCGTCGTTTCGCTGGGCTTGATCGCGGCAGTGTGGTGGTGGCTGGCTACGCCGATCCGGCTCACGCGCGCGCCGATCGATCCGGCCGCGAAACTGGAATGCGTGTCCTACGCCCCGTTCCGCGGCGAACAGACTCCGCTGATCGCGACAACCGAAATCCCCCCGGAGCAAATTGCCGCAGATCTCGCCCAACTGGCCAAGATCTCCAAATGTGTCAGGACCTATTCGATCGAAAACGGCCTCGATCGGGTACCGGCGCTTGCTGCAAAGGTCGGCCTCAAGGTCATCCAGGGCATCTGGCTCGGCAACAACCGCCTGAAGAACCTCGCCCAGATCAACATCGCGGTCGGCCTTGCGAAGGAATACCCCGACGTCATCACCGCGCTCGTGGTTGGCAATGAAGTTCTACTGCGTGGGGAAATGACCGCCTCCGACCTTGCCGCCAACATCCGGCTTGTGAAGTCGCAGGTGAAGGTGCCGGTGACCTATGCGGATGTCTGGGAATACTGGCTGCGCAACCGCGAAGTCTATGACGCGGTCGATTTCGTCACCATCCACATCCTGCCGTACTGGGAGGATTTTCCGATCCGCGCGCGGCATGCGGCCGCGCATGTCGACGCCATCCGTAAGCAGATCGCCGCAGCCTTTCCCGGCAAGGAAATCCTGATCGGCGAAACCGGATGGCCGAGCGCCGGTCGCATGCGGGAGGGTGCGCTGCCGTCGCGGACCAATCAGGCACGCGTGGTGTCCGAAATTCTCGATATGGCGAAGCGTGAGAAATTCCGCGTCAACCTGATCGAGGCCTACGATCAGCCTTGGAAGCGCCAGCTCGAGGGCACGGTCGGCGGCAACTGGGGCCTGATCGACGCTAACAGGCGCAAGCTGAAATATCCGGCCGGCGAGCCCATCAGCAATTTTCCGCTCTGGAAGATTCAGGCGGGTGCGGGGATGGGATTGTGCGTCCTTATCTTCGCGGTCGCCATGCTGTCATTGCGGCGACGGCCGTGGACGCCGCGGTTGATATCCTGGATCGCGGTTGCGGTCTCGGCGACGTCGGCGGGAATCCTGCTTGGAGTCGCCGTCGACAAGCTGTGTTACGAGAGTTACGGACCAGGCAACTCGTTGCGCTGGGGCCTGCTGCTCACGGCCGGAATCATCTCTCCGTTATTGTGTGCGAACGCCCTGATGTCCGGGCGCGCACTGCCGACGTTCATCGAATTGATGGGGCCGCGTCCTTGTCGCACCAGCTCGGTGTTGACGGTGATGCTGGGGATCACGCTGCTCGTCACGACCTTGATCGGAGCCGAGACGGCTCTCGGCTTCGTCTTCGATCCGCGCTATCGCGATTTTCCGTTCGCCGCGCTGACGATGGCGGTGGTGCCTTGCTGGGCGCTGGCGTGGCTCAATCGCCCGCTCGCCGGAAGTCGTCCGATCGCGGAGTCGGTTTTTGCCGGCCTGTTGGTGATCTCGGCGGTCTATGTCGGGTTCAACGAAGGTCCGAACAACTGGCAGTCGCTCTGGACCTGTGTGGTCTACGGCATGCTCGGCGTCACGCTGTGGCGGGCGCGGGCCGCGCAAATCCCAGAATAAGCAAGCCGACCGCGAGACCGGAGAGTCCGACGTTGTAAAGCACGATTCCGAAGCCGGCAGCGATCAGCCCTGCGGTCAGCAGCACGATCGACGGCCGGATCACGTGCAATGCCGCGATAACAAGCGCGGAAATGCCGAAGACATGGTTGCGAAACAGGTAGGTGGCCACACTGCGGCTCTTGCACAACAGCGTTTGCAGGCCTGCGTCACATGCCAGCGAGACCGTGGACAATTCGACCGCCAGATAGCGCAGATAGAGCGCGTAACCCACGCTGAGGAAACCAACGATCAGCAGCCATTGCACTTGATAGGGCGTCAGCCGGAACGGATCTTTTTTCATCGGCGGAATTATGATCCGGATCGGCCGAGCAGACAACCCGGTCCCGGCGCGATCGGATATCTCAACGTGAGAACATCGAACCAAACGTCGAGGGTTGCGGCGGCGGAGGCGGCGCAGGCGGCGGTGGGGCAGGCTCTTCGGCGCGCACCGCTCTCCGGCTATGCCGATGTCGCGATGACGCATGCGACGGTCTTTGCTTCTTTTCCGCAGCGGCCGTACCGCTCTCGTCGGCATTTTGCTTCAGCGCGAGGCGCTGGCCGTCGAAAACGGCCGTCCTGCAGTCGCGGCCGTTTTCGGACAGGACGGCGCAAATCTTCGCCGCGGCGGCCGCATCGGCCAGCGGCCCGGCGACGAGGCGCAACTGCATGCCGAACCCGTTGCTGCGTTCCTTCAGCGCGATAATCGGATGCAGCGAAGCCAATTCCCTTGCGTCTGATTTCAGAAGTTTGCGCCACAACACCCGCAGGTTCTTGATCGAGCTGGCGCTGCCGAGATCGACCCCGAAATCGGTGTGCGCCACCGGAATATCGTCCGGCGGAGCCGGTGCCGGTTCTGCGTCGGGAATGGATGCGACGATGATTTGTGCATCCTTGCTTTTCTGAGCCTCCTTGTCTTTCGCCGGTTCGGACCTAACGGACGTAATGGCCCCTGTCTCATTCGGCTCGCCGGACTTTGCGGGCTGATCCTGCACGACCGTCGCAGGTTTTGATGCGACCAGTGGTGTGCCCGATGTCGGCGTTCCGGCAGACGAGTCCGTTGCAGGCGAGGCCACTTGAGCAGATGCGGGCGAGAACTCGGGCGACGACTGCTTGGGGGCTGATATCTTGGCGACAACCGTTTCAGCCGCTGCGGCGGAAGCAACCGGTGCAATGGCTGGAGACGGATGCGCGCCTGTGGAGGACTCGGCGGCCTTCGATACGCTGGTTTTTGACGTCTCGGATTTCTTTGGCAGGTCGGGCCGGATCGTCGGCAATGTGGAAACGCTTGATGCGAGGGAGCGTGCCATGCCCGCCTCGGACGGCAGCGCAATATTCGGCTCCGAGAAAAGCGACGGCGGCAAGCTCAGGGCAACGTCTATCGGAGGCGACGCCTTCTGAGGTTCATTTTGCGCCACGTCGTTCCGGTTGATGGAGCCGGTGACCGCATCAAGTCCCTGCTCGAGAACGGTGACACGGGCAAACAAGCGATCGCGATCGCCATTCAACGTGGCGATAGCGGAAGTGAGGCGCCTGGTTTCATTTTCGTCCGCTTTCGCGATCGACTGGAGCTGCTGCGATTGCCTGGTCAGATCGGCGGCGATTTGTTCGTGCCGGAGTCCGGCCCCGGTATGGTACGCCAGAATTGCGACGATCACGGCGCCCACCGAGCCAATGCCCCAGGACCCAAGCCGCCAAAGGGTACGGCGGTTGAATTCCTCATCGACCAGAAAGCCGGTCAACCAGCCGCCGTTTTCATCGGCCAGCAAACTCTCGGCCAAATCCTCTTGCTTCTTCGCCATAATGATGACGCCGGTCCCCTGCACTCCGAATCACACCCGAATCTTAACAGCAAATCTACCCGATCTCAGGAAGAGCATGACGGTTTCCACTTCGGCCAAAAACCCTTTATGACGGCGGCGGCGTTTGTCGCCCTCGGATATGAGGATTTGAATGACCGGCCGGAACTGTCTGACCATCGTGCTTGCCGCGGGCGAGGGGACGCGGATGCGCTCCTCGCTGCCCAAAGTGCTGCATTCGGTCGCAGGGCAGACGCTGCTGGCGCATGTGCTGGCGGCTGCGCCGAGCGGTCCGGGAACGTCGCTGGCGGTTGTCGTAGGTCCGGGCCATGAGGCGGTGGCTGATGAAGCCAGGCGCATGCGGCCGGATGTCATGACATTCGTCCAGCGCGAGCGTCTCGGGACCGCGCACGCCGTGCTGGCGGCGCGCGAGGCCATTGCCCGCGGCGTCGACGATCTGGTGATCGCGTTCGGCGACACGCCGCTGATCTCGGCCGATACGTTTGCGCGGATGCGGGCGCCGTTAAAGGCCGGCGCGTCGCTCGGCGTGCTCGGCTTTCATGCCGCCGATCCCACGGGGTACGGCCGGTTGGTCGTAGATAATGGCCGGCTGACGGCGATCCGCGAGCAGGCGGATGCCAGCGCCGACGAACGCCACATCACGCTCTGCAATGCTGGCGTCATGGCGTTCGACGGCAAGACGGCGCTGGGGATCATCGAAAAGATCGGCAACGCCAACAGCAAGAGCGAGTATTATCTCACCGACGCTGTCGCCATTGTCCGGGAACTCGGCCTGACGGCAACGGTGATCGAAACCAGCGAGGACGACGTGCGCGGCATTAACACCAAAGCTCAATTAGCCGAGGCCGAACAGGTCATGCAGGCGCGGCTCCGCGAGGCAGCGCTCAATGCCGGCGTGACGATGGTGGCCCCCGATACGGTCTTTCTTGCCGCCGACACTTCGTTTGGCAAGGACGTGACCATCGAGCCGTTTGTGGTGATCGGACCCGGCGTGACTATCGCCGACGGTGCCGTGATCCACTCATTCTCCCACCTCGTTCAGTCGTCGATCGGCAGGAACGCGTCGGTCGGCCCCTATGCGCGGCTGCGGCCGGGAACGTCGCTGGGTGAGGGGGCGAAGGTCGGAAACTTCGTGGAGATTAAGGCCGCCGTTCTCGAGGCCGGCGCCAAGGTCAATCACCTGACCTATGTCGGCGATGCCCATATCGGCGCCAACGCCAACATTGGGGCGGGCACCATCACTTGCAACTACGACGGCTTCAACAAGTACCGCACCGAAATTGGCGCCGGCGCCTTCGTCGGCTCCAATTCGTCGCTGGTTGCGCCCGTGAAGATCGGCGCCGGCGCCTATGTGGGATCGGGTTCGGTCGTCACGCGAAACGTGCCGGACGATGCACTTGCGGTCGCGCGTGGCCAGCAGACCGTGCGCGACGGTTGGGCAAGTAGATTCCGCGAGATGAAGCTTCTCGCCAAAAAGCCGAAAACCGACTGAAATCAAGGCAGGCGACGAGCAGGCCCGTATTGCCAGCCGGACCTACTCTTCGAATTCGGAGAACATCGCCCGCGTCAGGCGCCAGCCGCGCGGCTTCGCCCGCTGCGGTTTCTCGTCGGGTTTATGGCGGATAATCTTCGGCTTCGCGGCGGTGCTACGAAACGGCGGCGGCCAATGCGCGAGCCTGCTCGGCGTTTGCTCCAGTGAGTGGGTTTGCGCCGACGAGAGCAAGCGAGCGGGGGTCTTGGGATCACGGTTCGTCTTGTTCACGGCGATCACCTCCGTCTATCGCAGGTTTCGCCAAAAACGTTGCGCGTTCGTTAAAACGGCGCCTCAAAGTCGAACAACAGGGTGGATTAGATCATGGCCGAGATCCGCGTGCGGAAACTGAGACCTCGGACCTCTTTTCCGATGGAGTTGTCTCGCTCGATGGCATCAAGTTTCGACCACTAACTGAATGCAAAATTCTAAAATGCCGAAAGCCATGAACCATCGCCTCGCCCTGATGCCCTTCCTCGTCCTTGTGGTCGGCGGTGGCCTCGCCATCGGCTTCCTGACGGCGCCCGGCGAATGGTATGCCGGGCTGGCCAAACCCTCCTTCAATCCGCCGAACGGGTTATTCGCGCCGGTGTGGACGGTGCTTTATGTCCTTAACGCCATCGTCGGCTGGCGGATCTGGCGACGCGATACAGAGGGCTGGCCGATGCGGCTGTGGTGGGCGCAGTTGGTGCTCAATTTTCTCTGGTCGCCCATTTTCTTTAAGGTTCATCAGATTGGCATTGCGCTCGTCGTGATCCTGCTGCTTCTCGCCATGATCCTCGCCTTCATAGCGATGTCATGGTGGCGGGACCGCCAAGCGGCATTGCTGTTCACGCCCTATGCCGCTTGGGTGGCGTTTGCTTCGGTGCTCAACGCCTCCATCCTGGCGTTGAACTAGCGCCATGCCCCGCGCCTGTTCTGACGCGCTCCTCGTGGCAAGATAGGATCGCCTCATGCGCCACCGCACATCGTCGTCAGCGACACGATGCAGAACGGCTATCGTTACGAGCTGACCGCACCCGCCGGGCGCAACTTTGATCAGATGTTCCGGCCCGACCTGACGCCGAAACAGATGCTGGAACTCGGCGTGTTCTGCGGAAAATACCTCACTGATTGCCAGAAAGAGTTTCCGGCAAGCTGGTTCAGGCGCGCCAAGCTCTCCCTCTCGGTCCGCGATTGTGCGCTGAATTATTTCGGCGTGGACGCGAGCCAGCCGTTGTCGGTATGGCGGAAAAAGGGCTGGATTTATCCCAACGATCCGCGCGGGTGGGAGGCCTATGGTGGGAGCTCCCCCCTCACAATGATCGATAGATCACTCCACGCACCCCATGAGGATGCCCAGCTCTTGCCAGCGTTCGTTGCCAAAGGACTCAACCGGGTCATCACCTTCGTGGCTATTTTTTGATTGCTTCGAGGAAGCGCGCGCGCCAAAGCGCTTCGAAAGAATCGTCCTGAAACGAAGCTTGTGCATCCAGGAGATTGTAGTGCGCTGGAAGGACGTTTAGTTTTTGATCGGGGTTCGCCTTGGACAGCAGTTTCTTCAGCTTGGCATTCTCGTCGGTCAGAACCTTTAGGCGACGGGTCTCGGACACATCCAGACCGCCAGCCGGCGACCAGTGCAACATTGATTTCGACAGCATCGGCTTTCCTGCATACCAACATTTTCGGCCGTCTATGAGTCGATAGGACCAATGCGATCGCGCGTTTAGCGGACGTTCCGTGCTGCATTGGTTCGCTTGCGCAGGCATCACCGAAAAGAACGCAACTGCGGAAACTGCGGCAATGAAAGCCGCGAGGATAAGCAATTGAAATCTTTTCATTTGGACACCTACGCAACGAAGAAAAAAATAAAAGGTCTAATTACAGAAGCTTAGTTCGTAAAATGGGTCATAATTTTGGCAGTTTTCCACAGGCTATGCACAGGCTTATGCCCTAAGTCGACAGGCCGATGTCCGGCTGGCAATATTGACCCTGAGCAAGGGCATGGGGGCGTCCAGAATTGGTCCCCTGTAGAATTGAGAGCCGACCAACGCGACAGCAGCTATTTCGAGCCGACATTATTGCTCCACGCCGCCTAGGGCTTAGCGGTGATGTGCGCCGCCCGAGCGGGGCAGCGGATTGCCGAAACAGCCGAAAATCTAACGGAGGGTCCTCATGACATTCGGCCTTTTGCTTGGCGTGGCAACGTTCGGAATAGTGTGGGAACCCAGGCACAGGCTGCCGGGGGCCGCAGTCTGTCGTAGTTTTCAACTTGCGGAGATGAGCAGCCAGTCAACTTTCAAACCTCGCGCCCATGAAATCTCTCTCGCGCCACATCAGACGGCATCGGCGGGTTGTACGGAAATTGTCGAATGAAATATCAAACTCTGAAGGCACGAGGTTGAGCCCGTTCAAGCGAATGCCAGCTCCGTCGTTCGTGACGTCGCGGACGCAACAGCAGTAAATGCTGACGTGCCCCGCTAGAAATAATGCCGCACCATGATTGATGGTGGTCCGCTTCTTGGAGCGGCGTTCGAAGAGTTGTAGTCAGGCGAGAGAACTCTGTCAGGCGTCGCCATAGTGACCAGCTTTTCTGAATATAAACGAAGCCGTCGAGCGGAATATGATCGACCGACAGCCTCGCCGGAGTAGGTCCGGGCGTAGGGCAATTGCACGGTCATGAGAAACTATCCTTCATCGCTTTCCGCGCAACGAAACCTGCTCATTAAGCTTGATGTCGGCGCCGAAGGTTAAAGCTGGAACCAAAGAAGATGCTAAGTGGTGCTGCGATGGTTGCAGATCGGCGACAGGCACGTGGCATATTAAGACTACTGCATCGATTTCATTGACCGCTGTCTCCAGTTGAACCAAATGCGAGTTTAGTCATTTGGAGATCTGGACGTGATCGATTTAGCTGTGTTTCTCACGCTCGGAATTGTGTTGGGTGCCGCGGTCGTGAAGCTCTATGAGCGGCGACAGGACGTGCTCTATGGCCGTTATCTCAAGCGGGATGACCCTTCCGAGTTTCACTGACCGATGACGGACAGTCACAAGTTCCAGTTGGTTTGTGATGATTGCGGCAGCCTGACCATCAGGATTGCTGACCCCGATGGAGCGCCTGACACCGCCATCGTGGAGTGCGGACGCTGCCACTCTCCCCGAGGGACTTTGGCTGCCCTTCGCGAACTCGCAAACCAGGGACGAAGCGATCTATTCGACCTCTCCGTATCTTCTGGAAGTGTGCCGGCCACGAAGCCAAGCTAATCGAACCAGGCGCCTATCCGTCCGGATGCCCCGTTCCGGAACCACCTGAGTGCAAATTCGTTCTTGTTCGCCATGGACATCGCCACGCTCGCCGGCTTTTTTGCCGGATTCTGTACCACCGTCTCATATTTTCCACAGCTTAAGAAATGCTGGGACACCGGCAAAACAGGGGACCTATCCTTCAAGATGTTCAGCATCCTCGCGACGGGAGTTGGCACTTGGGTGGCTTATGGCTTCCTCAAACAGGACATCGTCATCATCGTCACCAACGCCGTGAGCTTCTGCTGCCTGGTTGGCATACTTTGGTTCAAGCTCAGGGAGACGCCGCGAGCCGTCTGAGCGCAGCTCAACTCCGGTCGACCAGACGGCCGTAGCTGTAAGTGCCCGAGCGCTTTGGGCCCATTACACAGATCCTCTCGCAATCCTTTGAAGAACGGATGTCGGACCTGCCCTTGGCCGACTTCGCCCGATACTCGATCTCGGCGAGCAGTGCGGGCTCAACCCAGATACCGCGGTGAGCGATGCGTTGGTGAGGGTTGGCTCTTCCGGATCAGCAGCGTGAGGCGCGCGCGCAGCTCCTTGTGTTTTCCGAGTCAAATCCATGATCGACCTTTCCAGCATAAATCAGGTCATCGCCTTTGCGTCGGTCGATGTAGATGCGTCGAACTTGTTTTCCTTCAGAGCGAAACCAGCGATTGGCAACGTCTCTCGTTGAGCGCAGGTCACCTTGACCCAGTCGTTTGTGCGATCGCTCGAATATTTGCTGTTGCGGACCTTTGAGACAAGGCCCTCAAGCCCCGTCTGCAGGCGTGCTTGAACATTTCGGGCCATCGACCTCGAAGCTCTCACTGAATTGGATGTCGGTTTTGTCGACAAGCTTCTTCAGCAGTGCTTTCCGCTCCATCAGCGGCAGCTTTCGCAGGTCGTAGCCGTTGAGCGCCCGTGCTGGGTTGCCGGCGCCATCGAGATCAGGTGGCCGGCATGATTCCGGCTTGAGGATGGCTGATCCGTCTGGCGATGACGACGCTAATCGTCATGGTCGGCTGCGGTCGATCGAAGCCGACATGACCGGCTGCGCGGCGGTGGAGACTCTCTCTCTCAAACAGAGAGGTCGCCGACTGTGCTGTTGACCGCGCTGAGATACAGCGCGAGCACAAGTAAGATCGGCGTATGCCTGCCCAACCGAATGGCGGCGGCGACTTATGTGAAGGAGGCGGAAAGCCGTCTGCCGCGACTGCTAAGATTTCCGCACGTTTCTGAGTCAACTAGATTACTGCCCTATGCAGCACGCGCAGGGGTACCGCGACGCGGGCGCCAGGCGTAAATGGAGCGACATACACTTATATAACAGTATCCCCTCGAAACCCGCGGAATCGCTCTGGACGGGACTTGGATAGGGTAAGTCAGGAAAACAAGAAAATGATAGCGGATGCATATAGAGTAGGTTCTGGGGACCGTCTGGCAAAAGGCGACATGAAAATTAGAATTTTCTTGGGAGCAATTTTAGTTAGCGCAACAATGCTCGGCATCAATGAGCTAGCGTCAGCTGTGACTAGGGCAGATCATGGATCTCTTCCTGCGGCAGCGAATGATATCAGCGTCAGGAACTGACGCGACCTTCGGTACAACCACGACCGACAATTCTTAAGAGCCCGCCCCTTGGGGGGCGGGCCTTTTTGTTCCTTGGAAAGGCTTATCGATCCCGCGCGCTGGTCCGCCAGCTGTGCCCCTTCTTTCCTTCTGGATTGCCTACAGGCGGGTCATCCGGCCCGTGCAGTGCGCGCACTATCGCCGATCGTGCGAACCATCGCCACGCCGGGTCCAGCTCAGCGGCGTTCTTCAGTTCTTTAGCTGCGCCCTGCCATGCAGGCTCGGCGCGGACCTCAGGCGGCAACGCCAGCACGTACTCGGCGGCATCACGTAGCGTCACCAGCTTGCGACCGTCCAGC
>JBDTCP010000110.1:0-11707 GCA_039923555.1 Nitrobacter sp. | reverse complement strand
AGGCCGGTTGATCGCCTCGCAGATGCGGATGGGGTGTCCGTTACGGCCACGGCAGAATCCTCGTGACGCGGATAGGCGGCACGGTCCGGGCCTAGCAACGATTCGTTAAGATTCGGTTGGACAGAACCGCGACGTAAGATGCGCCCGCACCGAAAACGCCGTCAATTCAGGTTGATATTGAATTCATAAGCGCGCTCGCCGCCCACCAGCGTCAGCTTCAGCGCGGCACCTTCGGGGTTCGTGTTGGGTGGCAGGCCGTCGAGCTTGAACGAAAACCGCTTCACACCGCGCGGTGCGTGATCGAGCGGCGTCGGAAGCGGCAGTGCCCAGTCCGGCGTCGGACCTTCGACGAACAAGCTGACGTCGTCCTTGGGATTCGGCGTTGCGACATCGATAGTCACAGTGGATTTTCCCTCGCGCTTGACGTCACGGATCGTCAGCGGATTGGGATCGCCGATCCTGGCTGGCTTCGGCACCGTATCGAGCGCCGCGGCCAATGCGCTGTCCTCCGTGCTGGCGACGCTGGCGAAGGGAAGCTCGACAGTGGCCTGAATGGGAACACAAAGTTTTTCACATACGGCGTAATCGATCGTCGCGCGAAGCGTGATCGGTTTGTCGGCATTACTGGCTACGATGCGTAGCGGCAGCACAACTTGATTCTTATAGCCGAGCGAGTGCCCGCCCGCCCCGTCAGCAAATTTCGATGGCGCGGGCCACAGGACGGTCACAGCGTCGACATTGTCCGATTTGGAGAAATCGAAACGCGGCGGCACGCCGGAATCGCCCGGCGTGCGCCAGTAGGTTTTCCAACCCGGCTCGAGCTGGAATGCAACCCCGCCGAGCAGCACCGTACCGCTGCGCGACCCCGCGAGCAGGCGGACCGCGGAGTGGCTCTCTTGTTGCCAAGGCGAGGCATCCTGAGCCGTCGCATAGCTCGAGAGTGTCAAAGCCAGCAACGCGATCGCGATTCCGGGCAAGGCGTAGAGGGGAACCTTGATGATCATGCGACGTCTTTACAGGCTGGTGTCGTAGCAAACCATTGAATTGGGTGTGATCCGTTGTTTCTCTCATGGCTGGAAGGTTGATTGACAGAATTGACACCCAATATCAGGATGGAGGGGCAACATGAGAGTCATTTGCTGATGAATCCAGCGCGGAAAGGGCCCGGCACGGGCCGTCGCCAGGTCGACGATACGGACTCAGATGCTTCGGACCGGAGCTATCTGGACGGCCAGTTGTTGATCGCGATGCCGGTCATGGAAGATGAGCGGTTCGCGCGCTCGGTGATTTACGTTTGTGCGCATTCGTCGGAAGGCGCGATGGGCATCATCGTCAATCGCCCCGCCGGGAGCATCGACTTCCCCGACCTGCTGGTGCAGCTCGACATCATCAAGAAATCCGACCAGATCAAGCTGCCGGAAACCGCCGAGGCAATGAAAGTGATGAAGGGCGGTCCGGTCGAAACCGGACGCGGCTTCGTTCTGCATTCAAGTGACTTCTTCATTGAGGATGCGACGCTGCCGATTGACGACGGCATCTGTCTCACCGCGACGGTCGACATTCTGAAAGCCATCGCGAAAGGCGCCGGTCCGAAACACGCGATGCTGGCGCTCGGCTACGCCGGCTGGGCGCCTGGACAACTCGAGACGGAAATCCAGGACAATGGATGGCTGCATTGCCCGGCCGATCCCGATCTGATTTTCGGCCGCGATGTCGAGGACAAATATACTCGGGCGCTGCACAAGATCGGCATCGACCCCGGCATGTTGTCGAACGAAGCCGGCCACGCCTGAGTCTCGTTACGTCTTGGCAGAGCTAAAAATCCCGCCATCATTCCCGCTGCGTGATCAGCTTGCCGCCTCGAGCCGCTCGTTGGTAAGGAGTCGCATGGCTGCGTCGGCGTCCATCGGCTCGCCGAAGGCGAAGCCTTGCGCGTATTCGCAGCCCAGTTGATAGAGCTCCACCGCATCGGAGTCGGTCTCGGCGCCCTCGGCGACCACGTCCATGCCGAGATCGTGCGCAAGTGCGATGATCGATTTGAGGATGACGGGCCGGGTGCCTCGGCTCGTGGTGCGGACGAACGACTGGTCGATCTTGATCGTGTCGAACGGGAAGCGCTGCAGATAGGACAGCGAGGAATGACCGGTGCCGAAGTCGTCGAGCGACAGGCCGGTGCCGAGTTCGCGAATCCGTTGCAGCATCTGGGCTGCGTGCTCCGGATTCTCCATCACCAGCGATTCCGTCAGTTCCAGCTTCAGCGTGCCGCGCGCGATCGACGAGCGCGACAGCACGGTACGGATGTCGTGGATCAGGTCGTGCCGCAGCAGTTGGCGTGAGGACACGTTGACGCTGGCGAAGATCGGCTGCTGGGATCGCGTGGCGCGCTGCCAGATCGCAAGCTGACGCGCGGTCTGATCCATCACGAACATGCCGAGATCGACGATCAGGCCGGTTTCCTCGGCGATGGTGATGAACTCGTCGGGCGCCATCCGCCCGAGCTTGGGATGATCCCAGCGCGCCAACGCCTCGAAGCCGGCGACCGAGCGATCCTCCAGCCGGACGATCGGCTGATAGAGGATGGCGATCTCGCGCCGCTCGATGGCGCGCCGCAATTCCGCTTCGAGCGTCACCCGGTCGGTCTTCCGGGCGCGCATCGCGGGCTTGTAGACGTCGATGCGGTCGCCGCCGATGCGCTTGGAATGGTACATCGCCAGTTCGGCGTCCTTGATGATCTCCTCCGTCAATGGCGTCTGCGGGTCGCTCAGCGCGAGACCGATCGATGCGGTCAGGAAGATCTCACGGTCGTTGAAGGCGATCGGCGCGCGGATGGTTTTGCGGATGGTTTCGGCGAATGCGGTGATGCGCGCCGGGTCCTGCTCCGACATCAGGATGAGGCCGAACTGGTCGCCGGCAAGCCGCGCCAGCGTATCCTGCGGCTTCAGGATGCGCGTCAGCCGCCGCGCAAGCGTCAGCAGGATCGAATCGCCGACCGCGATGCCGACGGAATCGTTGACCTGCTTGAAGCGGTCGAGATCGATCACCATCAGAGTCGGCCGCAGGCTGGGCATCGTCTTGGCGAAGGTCGCGACCGCGTTGAGGCGGTCGATGAACAGCTTGCGGTTGGGCAGGCCGGTCAGGTTGTCGTGCACCGAGTCGTGCAGCATCCGTTCCTCGGCGTTCTTGGCCTCGGTGACATCGGTGAGGGTGCCGACCACGCGGGAGACCTCGCCGTCGGATCCGACCACCGGACGCGCCTTCAGCGCGAACCACATGAAATGGCCATCAGGCGTGCGCAGCCGGAAGTCCTGCACCAAACGGCCGCGACGCTGATCGAGCACGCTGTCCAGCGCGGCGCGGAAGCGGTCCTGATCGAGCGGATGCAGAACCTCCAGCCAGGTTGCGGCCGGGCCTTCGAGCGTGCCGCGTTTCAGGCCGAGCAGGCTTTCGGTTTCGGGACTGGTGAAAACCTTGTCCGCGGAAACGTCCCAGTCCCAGATCAGATCGCCCGAGCCGGTCAGCGCCAGCGCGCGGCGCTCGACGTCGGACACCACGCCGGCGGTGGCGCCGCTGCCCGCGAAAGCGTGCTGCATCACCGTGAATCCGATCAGCATCACGATCAGCACAAGGCCGCCGAGCAGCGCGGGACCGACGATGTCGTTGGTGACGCTGCCTTCGATCGTCATGCTCGCAGCGCCGACCCATACCACCAGCAGGAACCAAGTCGGGATCAGCAAGACCGCGCGGTCGAAACCGTGCGTCGAGAGGTAGACGATCAACGCAAAACCACACACCGCGATCATCGCCAGCGACATGCGCGCGATGCCGGACGCGACGGCGGGATCGAACGGCGCCAGCGCCACGAGCGATCCGAGAAAGGCAAGCCAGCCTAGCGTGATGTGGGAATAGCGTACGTGCCAGCGATTGAGATTGAGATAGGCGAACAGAAATACCAGCAGCGTTGCCGCCAGCATGGCTTCGCCCGCCGCACGCCATATCCGTTCGGCGCCGGCCGACATGTCCAGTACCTTGCCCCAGAAGCCGAAATCGACGCCGATATACACCAGGACCGCCCATGCCAGCGCTGCGGCGGCGGGAAACATGATGCTGCCCTTGACCACGAACAGGATGGTCAGCACCAGCGCCAGCAGACCGGAGATACCGATGACGATGCCCTGATAGAGGGTGAAGGAATTGACCTTGTCCTTGTAGGCGTCGGGTTCCCAGAGATAGAGCTGCGGCAGCTTGTCGGTGCGCAGTTCCATGACAAAGGTAATGACGGCGCCGGGATCGAGCGTGATGCGGAAGACGTCAGCGGTGGCGCTCTCCTGCCTTTCGGGACGATCGCCGGTCGACGGCGTGATGGTCGCGATGCGCGATTGCCCAAGGTCCGGCCAGAGCAATCCCGACGACACGAGGCGATAGTGTGGCGCGACGATCAGGCGGTCGAGCTGATCGTCGGTATTGTTGGCGAGCGCGAACACCACCCAGTTCTGGCCGCCTTCGCGTGCGCGCACCTCGATGCGGCGGACGATGCCGTCGGTGCCGGGCGCGGTCGAGACCTGAATGCGGTCGGTGTCGCTGTGCTGATGATCGAGGACGGCGGTGAGGTCGATGGCCGGCGCGTCGCTGCGGACGCTGACGGCGTCGACCGCGCGTGCCGGCGATGCTGCAACAAAAATCGTGAGGGCCAGCGCGAGAGACGCAAGCCACCTGACCGGACGCAATGTCAATTCCTCACGTTCAACTTACAGTTCCGACGCATATTTTCGAGCGAGGCGGAGCGGGACCCGCACGAAAGACGACCTGTATGTCCATGTCACAGAATGAAAGCAAATTCGCGCGAAGCCTTTGCCTGCCTTCGTCGAACCCGGCGTGAGATAAATGACATAATTGCGAAGGAAATTACGGCTTTAGCAAGTTCGCCAGGACTAATTCGCCAGGACCTAAACCATCAACACAATTTTGCCAATATGCTCGCTGGCTTCCATCCGCCGATGTGCGTCCGCGGCCCGTTCGAGCGGAAAGCTGCTGTCGATCAGCGGTTTGATTCGTCCGTCGCGCATCAAGGGAAGTACTTTGGCCTCGATGGCGCTGACCATCGCGGCCTTGTCGGCGACCGAACGCGGCCGCAGCGTCGATCCGGTATGATGCAGCCGCTTGACCATGACCTTGGCGAAATTGACGGTCGCCTTAGGGCCGCCCAGAAAGGCGATCTGAACGATGCGGCCCTCGACCGCGGCGGCATCGTAGTTTTTCTCGATGTAGTCGCCCCCGACCATGTCGAGGATGAGATTCGCGCCGGTGCCGCCGGTCAGTGCCTTCACCTCCGCGACAAAATCCTGGGTCTTGTAGTTGATGGCATGATCGGCGCCGAGCCTGACACAGGCATCGGCCTTGTCCTGCGAGCCGACGGTCACGATGATTTTCGCGCCGAACGCTTTTGCGAGTTGGATCGCCATGGTGCCGATGCCCGACGAGCCGCCGTGGATCAGCAGCGTCTCGCCGGCCTTCAGGGCGCCGCGTTCGAACACGTTGTGCCACACCGTCATCAGCGTTTCCGGCGTGGCACCGGCTTCGCTCATCGACAGCCCGGCGGGGATATGCATCGCGATCTTTTCATGCGCGGTGCAGTATTGTGCGTAGCCGCCGCCCGAAACCAGCGACATCACCTTGTCGCCGAGCTTGTACTTGCTTGCACCGGCGCCAAGCGCCACAACCTCGCCAGCGACTTCCAGGCCCGGCAGATCGCTGGCGCCGGGCGGCGGCGGATAGCTGCCGGATCGCTGCGCGACATCCGGCCGGTTCACGCCGGCCACCGTGACCTTGATCAGGATCTCGTTCGGACCCGGCGCGGGAACCGGGCGGGTCTCCGGCACAAGGACCTCCGGGCCGCCGGGCTTGCTGATGCCGATGACGGTCATTTGCGCGGGCAGTTTTTCCATGGTTTGTCCTTGGGAAAACGCGGGAAAGTCGATGAGATCCTGATATAGCGTTTTCGAGCGAAGTGGGTACCGGTTCGCGTCAAGAAAACGCGTCAAAACAAAATCATAGAGCCTTATCCGCTCATGATTCCATCAGAAGCGGATAAGCTCTAGACAGCCGGCCCCGGGCTGGCAACCGTGCGTCATGGGCCATTGAACGGAAAGCGGGAGCAGAATGCATGGCGATCGAGGACGACGATAAGCCAAAGAAAAAGATCAGCCACGAGATCGGGCAGGATCTTTCGCTGCTCTCGGTGGACGAACTCGGCGAGCGCATCGCGCTGCTGACGGCGGAGATCGAGCGCCTGCGATCCGCCGAGGTCAAAAAGCGCGCGTCAAAGAACGCCGCCGACAGTTTTTTCAAGTCCTGAGGGGAGGCACTTTTCGAGTGGGCCAGTTCCGGTACGGTCGAATGGCAAACGAAGGCTGAAGATAATCGTTCGTTTACGATCTGTTAAGCTTTCGGGATTATGACTGGAATGTCCTACTTTGGACAACCGAGTGGCTCCTGTCACTCTGTTTGACGCCTCCCTGTTATCAACTTCAAAAGCCGCCGGAAACGGCGGCTCTTTTTTGCGTCCTCGATCCGCGTAGCTGCGCCATATTAACCTTTGCGGACACCTCCGCTGGACTCCCGCCCTCAGGCGAGCAATGATTTGTTCATCATAAGCTGGCGCGCGAAAAGCCGGCAGGGCGGCGTTTTCAGCGGTGTGAGGCGTAAACCATGTCCGATTCTTCGGCAGGCGAAAACGGTCTTGTTCAGTTCAGCGAGCGGCTCACTGGCTCTGCCGCGTTCACCGGCCTGTTCCGTGAAGGCATGGATCTGGTCGAGGAAACCGCCGCATACCTCGACGGCGACGGCCGGAATGAGGCCAAGGTTCTCGAGCGTTCCGTCAGCCTGACCTATGCGACCGAAAGCATGCGTCTGACCACGCGGCTGATGCAACTCGCATCGTGGCTTTTGCTGCATCGCGCCGTGAAGGAAGGCGAGATGACGCTGGTGCAGGCCAACCGCGAAAAGACCAAGGTCAAGCTGACCGCGGCAGATCCCGGTCCGGAGGACATGGTCGTCAAATTGCCGCAGCAATTGCAGGACCTGATCGCACGGTCGATGAGCTTGCAGGCGCGGGTGCGCCGCCTCGATATCAACATGCATGCGCCGACCGCGGAGCAGGCGCCGATCGGCAATCCGCTGGTGCCGCAACTCAACCGTCTCAGGGAAGCCTTCGAGCGCCAGACCGGCTGACAGGCTGCTGAGACGGTCCCATCATGTCATTCCCCGTTTTGACGTTCCACGCCAACGAAAAACGCTTCCGCGCGGCGGAAGCGTTTTCGAAAATCTGAAATCGGAACCCGCTCAGTCCTTCTTGAGGAAGCCCGAGAACTTCTTCTGGAACCGGGAGACGCGGCCGCCGCGATCGAGGAGTTGCTGGGAGCCGCCGGTCCAGGCCGGATGCGACTTGGAATCGATGTCGAGGTTCAGCGTGTCGCCTTCCTTGCCCCAGGTTGAACGGGTTATATATTCCGTCCCGTCGGTCATCATGACCTTAATTGTATGATAATTCGGGTGAGTTTCGGCTTTCATGGCGTGTCCTTGCAATGCGAAGAGTTTTGAGCAGATTTGGGCTGCTCTATATCGCACCAAGGTTTGACGGACAAGCCGCGCCGGCACATTTGCCAGCGCGGGCAGCCGGGCCTATTAGGTGCTTCATCAGCAACAGCGTGGTCAGACGGATGAGTCCGGTGGAAGTGCGTGAAAAGACCTCGAAATCTGCGACCGTCGCCGTGCCGCTTGATGACGCCCTGACGGCCGGATCCGCGGGCTCGGGGCCTGCCGTGGCCGATCAGACCTTGTCGACGACCGCCGACCCCCGCGGTGCCAAGTTGCGCCCGCTGCTCGCGCTCATGCCCTATATCGCCCGCTATCGCGGCCGGGCGCTGCTCGCGCTGGTCGCGCTAGTCGTCGCCGCACTGACGACGCTGGTTGTGCCGGTCGCGGTGCGCCGCATCATCGACTTCGGCTTCACGTCCGAAGGCATCGTGATGATCAACAGCTACTTCAGCATGATGATCGGCGTCGTTGCCGTCCTCGCCCTTGCCAGCGCGGCGCGTTATTTCCTGGTGACAACCATCGGCGAGCGCATCGTCGCCGATCTCCGGCGTGACGTGTTCGCCCATCTGATCTCGCTGTCGCCGGTGTTCTTCGACACCGCCCGCAGCGGCGAGCTGGTCTCGCGGCTGACTGCGGATACAACCCAGATCAAGGCCGCGGTAGGTTCGTCGATATCGGTCGCATTGCGCAACGTGGTGCTGTTCCTCGGCGCGGCCTCGATGATGGTCATCACCAGCCCGCGCCTGTCCGGCCTGGTACTGGCGGCGATCCCTCTGATCGTCCTGCCGCTGGTCGCATTCGGGCGCTGGGTGCGCCGCCTGTCGCGGAGCGCGCAGGACAATCTCGCGGAAGCCACGGCCTATGCCTCCGAACTGATCGGCGGGATCAGAACGGTGCAGGCCTACACCAACGAACCGCTTGCCAATATTCGTTTCGGCGGTGAAGTCGAGCAGGCTTATCAAGCGGCGCGCAATTCGGCGCGCGCCCGTGCCGTACTGACCGCGATCATCATCTTCATCGTCTTCACCAGCGTGGTCCTGATCCTCTGGATCGGTTCTCGCGATATCCTCACCGGCGCGATGACGCCGGGCCGGCTCGGCCAGTTCGTGCTCTACGCCGCGTTCGCCGCGACTGCCCTCGGCCAGCTCAGTGAAGTCTGGGGCGAGGTATCAGCGGCCTCCGGCGCGGCTGAACGCCTGTTCGAGCTTCTCCGCGTCAGGCCGGTGATCATGGTGCCGCCGGCGCCGCGCACGCTGCCGTCGCCGCCGCGCGGCGATGTCACGCTGGACAACGTCAGTTTCTCCTATCCGTCCCGGCCGCAGGTCAACGTGCTCGACAGCGTCTCGCTGGCGGTGAAGGCCGGCGAGAAGGTTGCCATCGTCGGTCCGTCCGGCGCCGGCAAGAGCACGCTGTTTCACCTGCTGCTCCGGTTCTACGATCCGGCCTCCGGCACGATCTCCTTCGATGGTGTCCCGCTGCGAATGGCCGATCCGCGCGAGGTTCGCGCGCGCATCGCGCTGGTGCCGCAGGATTCGGTGGTGTTTGCCGCGAGCGCCCGCGAGAACATCCGCTTCGGCCGGCCGGATGCATCCGACGCCGATGTCGAGCGTGCCGCCGATCTCGCTCACGCCACCGAGTTCATCCGCCGGCTGCCCGGCGGCTTCGAGGCGCTGCTCGGCGAGCGCGGCGTGACGCTGTCCGGCGGGCAGCGCCAGCGCATCGCCATCGCCCGCGCAATCCTGCGCGACGCGCCGCTACTGCTGCTGGATGAGGCGACCTCGTCGCTTGACGCTGAATCCGAGACGCTGGTGCAGACCGCGCTGGAAGAACTGATGCGTCACCGCACCACGCTTGTGATCGCGCATCGTCTCGCGACGGTGCTGTCCTGCGACCGGATCATGGTGATGGATCAGGGACGGATCGTGGAACAGGGGACTCACGCCTCGCTGGTCGCCGCGAACGGGCTGTATGCCCGGCTGGCGCGGCTGCAGTTCGAGGGCGTGTGAACTTTCTTCCCTCTCCCGCAAGGGGGGAGGGAAGAGAAGTCACGGCTTCCATTCCATTTTCAGCACCGGCCGTCCCGACGTGGGATTCACATCGCCGCCTGCATGCACAAAGCCGTTGCGCTCGTAGAAGCGGATGGCGCGGACGTTGTCGCTGTTGACCAGCAGCGTGATTCCTGCCGGCGACAGCCGTTTCGTCTCGTCCATCAGGGCGTTTGCGATAGCGCTGCCCCAGTGCTCGGGTGCGACCACGAGCTGGTCGAGATAGCCCTCCGCATCGATGGTGACGAAGCCGACCGGTTCGCCGGATTGCTCGGCGACGATGATTTCGGCGGTGCGCACGAGCTCGTTGCGCCAGCGTTCGCGCCACCACGGAACGCGCGCCGCGAAATCGATCGCGGGATAGGCCTGCTGCCAGCTCGCGCGCCACAGCGCGATCGCGGCGTCCTCGTCACCGCGCGCGTAGGGACGGAGGGTGAAGGAAGGGCTCATGCAATCACAGCCGTCATGCGCAAGTTATTGTGTTCCCCGGACGCAGCGAAGCGCGAAGCGGTGCGCTGCAGAGCCGGGGTCGTAACGGATGCCGGCATTCGTAACGTCCCAGCTCTGCGGAGCGGCATAAGAATGCCGCACCGCGTCCGGGACACGGGATCGAGACAGGATTCTCACCGCTCCGTCAGCTTCAATTCGATGCGGCGGTTGCGCTTGTAAGCCTCCTCCGTCGTGCCGGCGTCAAGCGGCTGGAATTCGGCGAAGCCGGCGGCGACCAGGCGCTGCGGCGGCACGCCGAGCGACACCAGATACTGCACCACCGAGATCGCGCGCGCTGACGACAATTCCCAGTTCGACTTGAAGATTGGGCTTTTGATCGGACGAACGTCGGTGTGGCCGTCGACCCGCAGCACCCAGGCGATCTCGCTCGGGATCTGCTTGTCGAGATCGGTCAGCGCGCCGGCCACCTTGTCGAGCTCGGGTTTTCCTTCCGGCAGTAGCATTGCCTGTCCGGTATCGAAGAAGACTTCCGACTGGAACACGAAGCGGTCGCCGACTACCCGGATATCCGGCCGGTTGCCGAGAATGCTCCGCAGGCGCCCGAAGAATTCCGAACGATAGCGCGACAGTTCCTGCACCCGCTTCGCCAGCGCGACGTTCAGCCGCTGTCCGAGATCGGCGATGCGGTTCTGCGATTCCTTGTCCTTTTTTTCGGAAGCATCGAGCGCGTCCTCCAGCGCCGCCAGTTGCCGGCGCAGCGCGCTGATCTGCTGGCTCAGCACCTCGACCTGCGCCAGGGCGCGGGCCGAAATCTGCTTCTCGGAATCCAGCGCCTTGTTGAGTTCGGTATTGCGGCCAGCGGCATTGTTGCCGGCGCCGGCGAGGCCGTCATAGAGACCCTTGACCCGGTCGCGCTCGGCCTCCGCCGACGCGAGCCCCGCGCGCAACTGGCCGACCTCGTCGCTGAGGCTGATCTGGCCGAGTTTTTCCATCGACAGCAGATCATTCAACTGCGCGATCCTGGCATTGAGCTGTTCCAGCACCTTGTCCTTGCCGGTCACTTCCTGCGACAGGAAGAACTGCACGACTAGAAACACCGACAACAGGAAGACGATCGCGAGCACCAGCGTCGAAAGGGCATCGACGAATCCCGGCCAGTAGTTGAATCCGGCCTCGTTCCGGCGTCCGCGTGCTAGCGCCATCAATGTCGCTCCAAAAACCGAGCTGTCATTCCGGGGCGCGCGAAGCGCGAGCCCGGAATCCATAACCACTGCGGGGAATATGGATTCCGGGCCCACGCCAAGCGGCGTGTCCCGGAATGACGGGTTCCTTTGATGTACTTTGGCAAAGCCTTACTTAATTCCTCTTCGACTGCCGTGCGAGCCGATCCAGCAGCTTCTTGATCTCGCGGTTTTGCTCGCTTTGTCCGTCGGATTGGCGTGCCATCTGCTCCAGCAGTTTCTTGATCTCGCTGTTCTGTTCGCCCTGGCCATCGGCCCATTCGCGGATCATCTGCTGTTCGGTCCGCATATGAGTGACGAGCTCCTGAATGGCTTCCGCGAGGCTGGCCATCGCGGAGGTGGTGCTGCGGTTGGATCCCGCCTCCTCGAGGGTGGCGC
>JBDTCP010000109.1:0-11187 GCA_039923555.1 Nitrobacter sp. | reverse complement strand
TTTCGACGAGCCGGCGCTGGACCGCGTCATCGTCGGCGATCAAAATGGTGGCAGTCATGGCATTCCCCGCACGCTACAACTATCTGTATCGAATCGGGGCACTCTGGCGGACGGTGATTAATGCGCTCTTAAGGTTTGTCGCCGGGCTTCATTCAGCCACAGCACTCTGTTAGGTCGCAATAGTAGACAAGGTCTGGATTGATATGGCTTCACGTTCGTCGTCTCCCTCGCGTAAATCCGTCACCACCCGCAAGCCGGCGGTCAAGAAAACTGGCGCGGCTAAATCCAGCGCCGGAAAATTGCCGGAATGGAATCTCGCGGATCTCTATACGGGGATCGACGCGCCGGAGGTGACGCCGGATCTCGACCGGGTCGATGCGGACTGCAAGGCGTTCGAAGCCGACTACAAGGGCAAGCTCGCGACAGAAACAGCGAAGCCCGAGGGTGGCGCGTGGCTGGTGCAAGCGGTGCGACGCTATGAGGCGATCGACGATATCGCGGGCCGGCTCGTTTCGTATGCGGGATTGATCCACGCCGGCGACAGCGTCGATGCCGCGATTTCGAAATTCTACGGAGACGTTTCGGAACGCATTACGGCGTCGTCGGTGCATCTGCTGTTCTTCGCGCTTGAACTCAATCGCATCGACGATGCCATTATCGAGAAGGCGATGCAGACGCCGGAGCTCGGGCATTATCGCCCGTGGATCGAGGATGGTCGTAAGGACAAGCCGTATCAGCTTGAAGACCGTGTCGAGCAGCTCTTTCATGAAAAGTCGCAGACCGGTTACGGCGCCTTCAACCGGTTGTTCGACCAGACCATTGCCGGGCTTCGCTTCAAGGTAGGGGCCAAGGAGCTGGCGATCGAACCGACGCTGAACCTGTTGCAGGATCGCTCGGCGGACAAGCGCAAGGCGGCCGGTCAGGCGCTGGCGAAGACATTCAAGGCCAACGAGCGCACCTTCGCGCTCGTCACCAACACACTCGCCAAGGACAAGGATATTTCCGATCGCTGGCGCGGCTTTCAGGATGTGGCGGATTCGCGGCATCTCAACAATCGCGTCGAGCGCGAGGTGGTAGATGCGCTGGTGGCATCGGTGCGCGCCGCTTACCCGCGACTGTCGCATCGCTACTACGCGCTGAAGGCCGGCTGGTTCAAAAAGAAGAAGCTCGCGCACTGGGATCGCAACGCGCCGCTGCCGTTCGCGGCCACCGGCGTCATTCCCTGGAGCGATGCGCGCAAGATGGTGCTGACGGCCTACGGCGATTTCTCACCGAAAATGGCCGACATCGCCGAGCACTTCTTCACTGATCGCTGGATCGATGCACCGGTCCGCCCCGGCAAGGCACCGGGCGCATTCTCGCACCCGACGACGCCGTCAGCGCACCCCTACGTGTTGATGAACTATCAGGGCAAGCCGCGCGACGTCATGACGCTCGCGCATGAGCTTGGTCATGGCGTGCATCAGGTGCTCGCCGCGAAAAACGGCGCGCTGATGGCGCCGACGCCGCTGACGCTTGCGGAAACCGCGAGCGTGTTCGGCGAGATGCTGACCTTCAAGCGGCTGCTGGCGCAAACGAAGAATGCGAAGCAGCGGCAAGCGCTCCTGGCCGGCAAGGTCGAGGACATGATCAACACTGTGGTGCGGCAGATCGCGTTCTACTCATTCGAACGCGCGGTCCATACCGAGCGCAAGAACGGCGAACTCACCGCCGAGCGCATCGGACAGCTCTGGCTGAGCGTGCAGGGCGAGAGCCTCGGACCGGCGATCGAGATCAAGCCGGGCTACGAGACCTACTGGATGTACATCCCGCATTTCATCCACTCACCGTTCTACGTCTACGCCTATGCGTTTGGAGATTGCCTGGTGAACTCGCTCTATGCGGTCTACGAAAACGCCGCGGAGGGGTTTGCCGAGCGCTATCTCGCGATGCTCGCGGCCGGCGGCACCAAGCATTATTCCGAGTTGCTGAAGCCGTTCGGGCTCGATGCCAGGGATCCGAAATTCTGGGACGGCGGACTGTCGGTCATTGCCGGCATGATCGATGAGCTGGAGGAAATGATCTAGGCCATTGGCCGACCTAAGCAAACGGCACAGTAAAACAACTGTTGAACGAGAGATAAAAGCATGTTATACAAGTGTATAACGTGCTTTTTTTCGCTATGGCCTCAAGCCAAGATAGAGCCCGGAGTATCGGGGAGAACTGACGATGAAGATCGAAATTAAGAAGATCGGTAATTCCGATGGTCTGCTCTTGCCGCGTGAATTGATGCAGCGGCTTGACCTCAAACGGGGTCAGGAGCTGCACATTACTGAGTTGGCGGGCGGCGGATTTCAGGCCATGCCCTATGACCCGGACTTTGAGGAGACGATGGAAATCGCCGACGAGATCATGGACAAGTACCGGGACACGCTCGCGGCGCTTGCAAAATGATGAGAGCTCAAGATGAGCGATCCGCAGGAGCCTCGGTGGGTTACCTACGAGCAGGCGATTGCCATTCATAGCAAGCAGTTGCGCCGTTTTGGCGGCGCGCCAGGCTTGCGTGATGAAGGCATGCTGCGCTCCGCGCTCGAACGGCCGATCAACAAATGGCGCTACGAACAATCCGAATTAGCCGAGCTGGCGTCCGCCTATGCATTTGGACTGGCAAAAAATCATGCCTTCGTCGATGGAAACAAGCGTATCGCATTCATGAGCATGATGAGCTTTCTGCTCAAAAATGGCATTCAGTTTGATCCAGAGCCCGCGCATGCCACGGCCATCATCCTCTTACTTGCCGCGGGAGAAGTCAGCGAGGAAAGCCTCGCACGTTGGATCAGGGACAACTGGCCGCACGATTAAATGGAGTGCGCGCGGCACGACGATTGTACGAAACATCCACGGCGCGAGCCGCAAAAATTCGGTTTGCAGGCGGGCAGGGCTCCGCTCGACCGCGCTGCATGGCGATCGCGAGACCGTGGCAAAATGGCGCATGCGGTGCGGCTTTGTCTATAAAATCGCTCCAAGATCGACGATTGTGCGGGAAACTGGGATAGGTGCAGTTTATACGTGTATTTTCAACCAGTAATTGTTCTGGACGGGGACGGATGGTCATTGTTCAGGTCTCCTGCCAACGCACCAGGAGAGCCGCCCCATCCAAACGGCAAGCGAGCGGGGAGTGTGAGCACAAATATTAGGGGCAATTGCCGGTTCTGGATGCGTTTCTGCACAAAAATAGGCGATGACCACACTAACCGGAAACCGCACCGTTGCTCTGTCATCCCGATTGGGGTAATTCCACACGGCAATATCAACCTGGCTGGAGACTTGACGTGTCAGATCATAGCGAAGTGACGTATTCGACGGCGGATGGAATGGATTATCCGGCGCATGAGGCTACCTATGAAAGCTTCGTCAAATTGGGAACCTACGGCGCTGCCGCAGTGATTTTGATTGTCGTTTTGATGGCGATTTTCCTCACCTGATCGTTCGGTCGTTCTTCTGGCTGCCCCGAATCTCCGTTCGCTAGCAATGCGGCTGGTGCTTTAGTCATGCGCGGTTGTCGGCCGCGGGAGGCATCATGAAGATTGCGATAGCGAAGGAAATTGATCCGTCCGAACCGCGGGTGGCTGCGTCACCCGATACGGTGAAGAAGTTCAAGGCACTTGGCGCGGATGTCGCAATCGAGCCAGGCGCGGGGATCAAGTCGGGGTTGCCGGACTCGGACTTCAAGGCTGCGGGAGCCGTGGTCAGCGCCGATGCACTTAACGACGCCGACATCGTCGTCAAGGTGAAGCGGCCTGAGCCATCCGAACTATCGCGCTACAAGCGTGGCGCGTTGGTGATCGCGATCATGGATCCTTACGGCAACGAGGCGGCGCTGAAGACGATCGCGGAGGCCGGTGTATCGGCCTTTGCGATGGAGTTGATGCCGCGCATCACGCGCGCCCAGGTTATGGACGTGCTGTCGAGCCAGGCTAACCTGGCCGGCTACCGCGCTGTCATCGAGGCGGCCGAGGCGTTCGGCCGCGCATTCCCAATGATGATGACCGCGGCCGGCACCGTGCCGGCCGCGAAGGTATTTGTAATGGGTGTCGGCGTTGCCGGCCTTCAGGCGATCGCCACCGCCCGCCGTCTTGGCGCCGTCGTCACTGCAACCGACGTGCGTCCCGCCACCAAGGAGCAGGTGGAAAGTCTCGGCGCCAAATTCCTCGCGGTCGAGGACGAGGAGTTCAAGAACGCGCAGACCGCCGGCGGCTACGCCAAGGAAATGTCGAAAGAGTATCAGGCCAAGCAGGCCGCGCTGACTGCAGAGCACATCAAGAAGCAGGACATCATCATCACGACGGCGCTGATCCCCGGACGGCCGGCGCCGAGACTCGTGTCTGCGGAAATGGTGCAGTCGATGAAGCCGGGCTCTGTGCTGGTCGATCTCGCGGTCGAGCGCGGCGGCAATATCGAGGGCGTCAAGGCGGGCAAGATCGTCGATCTCGATGGCGTGAAGATCGTCGGCTTTACCAATGTCGCGGGCCGTGTCGCCACCTCGGCGTCGAGCCTGTATGCCCGCAACCTGTTTTCGTTCATCGAGACGTTGGTCGACAAGACCACCAAGGCGCTCGCGGTGAACTGGGACGACGAACTGGTCAAGGCCACCGCGCTGACCAGGAACGGCGCGGTCATTCATCCGAACTTCCAGCCGAAAAGCGTATGATGATCGTCGGCGCAGCCAGTCAACGGGTTATTCCGGGGCGCGCGACGCGCGGATTCATCTCCGGATTTCTGATTCACGCCATCGGCGCGAACGCGAGGCGTTCGTCGACTCGCGTGACCCGGAACGACGAATAGGAACTTCGCCATGGAACATATCGCGCAGGCCGTCGATCCCTTCGTATTCCGGCTGTCGATTTTCGTGCTGGCAGTATTCGTCGGCTACTTCGTGGTGTGGTCAGTGACGCCGGCTCTGCATACACCGCTGATGTCGGTCACCAACGCGATCTCGTCGGTGATTGTGGTCGGCGCGCTGCTTGCGGTCGGCGTCGGTATGATCTCGAGCGGCTCGGGCTGGGCGCGGGGCTTCGGTTTCGTTGCCCTGGTCTTCGCCTGCGTGAATATCTTCGGCGGCTTCCTTGTCACCCAGCGGATGCTGGCGATGTACAAGAAGAAGGTGAAGTGAGCGGGTTGGATCTCAAATCAATGTCGTCATGCTCGCGCAGGCGGGCATCCAGTAGGCCGTGACTGCCTAGCAAGTCATGACCGTTTCGGATGACTGGATCATCCGCTTTCGCGGATGATGACAGAAGAGGGGCTGTTAGATAGATGAACGCCAATCTGTCCGCGCTACTTTACCTCGTCGCCGGAGTTTTGTTCATCCTGTCGCTGCGCGGGCTGTCGAGCCCGGCGTCGAGCCGCCAGGGCAATTTCCTCGGCATGATCGGCATGGCGATCGCGGTCGCGACCACACTCGCGTCGCATCCGCCTGCCGACGGCGTGGCGTGGCTGCTGGTGATCCTCGGGGTCGCGATCGGCGGCAGCATCGGCGCGGTGATCGCGCGGCGGGTGCCGATGACGTCGATGCCGGAACTGGTCGCGGCGTTCCATTCGCTGGTCGGCATGGCCGCGGTGTTGGTGGCCGCGGGCGCGTTCTATGCGCCGGAAGCCTTCAACATCGGCACGCCAGGTCATATCCATGCGCAGAGTCTGATCGAGATGTCGCTCGGCGTCGCCATCGGCGCATTGACATTCACCGGCTCGGTGATCGCGTTCCTGAAGCTGTCGGGCCGCATGAGCGGCGCGCCGATCATCTTGCCGGCACGTCATATCATCAACATTGCGCTCGGCCTCGCGCTGGTGTTCTTCGTCGTCGGCCTGGTGATGTCCGGCACCGCGCTCGATTTCTGGCTGATCGTGATTCTGGCGCTGCTGCTCGGTGCGCTCTTGATCATTCCGATCGGCGGCGCCGATATGCCGGTCGTGATCTCGATGCTGAACTCGTATTCCGGCTGGGCCGCGGCCGGCATCGGTTTCACCCTCGGCAATTCGGCGCTGATCATCACCGGCGCGCTGGTCGGCTCCTCCGGCGCGATCCTGTCTTATATCATGTGCCACGCCATGAACCGGTCGTTCATTTCGGTGATCCTTGGCGGCTTCGGCGGCGAGACCGCCGCGGCGGGTGCGGGCGGCGGCGAGGTCAAGCCGGTCAAGCTCGGCTCGGCGGATGACGCCGCCTTCATCATGAAGAACGCACAGAAGGTCATCATCGTGCCTGGCTACGGCATGGCGGTGGCGCAAGCCCAGCACGCGCTGCGCGAGATGGGCGACAAGCTAAAGGCCGAGGGTGTCGAGGTGAAATACGCGATTCATCCGGTGGCGGGCCGCATGCCCGGCCACATGAACGTGCTGCTAGCCGAGGCTAACGTGCCTTACGATGAAGTGTTCGAGCTTGAGGACATCAATTCGGAATTCGCTCAGGCTGACGTGGCCTTCGTGATCGGCGCCAACGACGTCACCAACCCGGCGGCGGAAGACGACAAGTCCTCGCCGATCTACGGCATGCCGGTGCTGCAGGTCTGGAAGGCCGGCACCGTGATGTTCATCAAGCGCTCGCTGGCGTCGGGCTACGCCGGCATCGACAATCCACTGTTCTATCGGGATAACACCATGATGCTGCTTGGCGACGCCAAGAAGATGACGGAGAATATCGTCAAGGGGATGTAATACGGCGGTTCAACAGCGGGAGGCCGATATGGCTGACAACAAGGCGAAGCGCGGAAGCGATCGCGGCTTGATAGCGTTGAGCGAGGCCTACGAGGTTCGTTACTGGGCCAAGAAGTTCAAAGTCACGCCGTTGAAGCTGAAGGCCGCGGTCAAGGCTGCCGGCCGCTCTGCCAAGAAGGTCGAAGCCTATATCAAGCTGCAAAATCACAAGGCGCGAGATCGCGTGCTGATCGCGCTGAGCCAGCCTTACGAAGTCAGCTACTGGTCCAAGAAATTCAAGGTGACGCCCGCAAGGCTTCGCGCTGCGGTCAAGGCGGCTGGACACTCTTCGACGAAAGTCGGCGCTTACCTCGCGCCGAAGAAAGCCGTCAAAAAGAAGAAAACCGTCAAAAAGAAGACGGTGAAGAAGGCTAAAAAGAGCGTCAAGAAGCGCGCGAAATAGCCCCATGCCGGCTTTATGAGTTTACACACCTCAATGCCGCGGTCGGCGTGGATTTTCCCCGCGCTGGCCGTTTTGTTTTTCGCTGCTGCGACCGCTCTCGGCATTACGTTTGTCCCGTCCGCGGCTGGACTCGTATTCGCGATCGTGCTGCTGGTGATCTTGTTCGGCACCGTTTTCGCGGCCGTGCATCACGCCGAGGTCATCGCGGAACGGATCGGCGAGCCTTACGGTATGTTGCTGCTGACGCTCGCGGTCACGATCATCGAAGTAGCCCTGATCGCGACGATCATGCTGGGCGACAAGGCGGTACCGACGCTGGCGCGGGACACCGTGTTCGCGGTGGTCATGATCGTCTGCAACGGGCTGGTCGGAATCTGCATTCTGGCTGGCGGATTGCGTTACCGCGAACAGGAATTCCAGCCCGCGGGCGTCAATATCTATCTCAGCGTGCTGATCGTGTTTTCCGTCATCACGCTGATCATGCCGAACTATACGCTGACGACGCCGGGGCCGCTGTATTCGGAATTGCAGCTCGGCTTTGTCAGCATTGTCACCATCATCCTCTACGCCGTATTTCTGTACACCCAGACGGTCCGGCATCGTGACTATTTCATCATCGAGCGCGAAACGGCGGGAGACGATGCGGGGCATGCATCGGGCCGAATCCTGCTGTTCAGCAGCGTGCTGCTGCTGGTGTCGCTGCTGGCTGTGGTGTTATTGGCGAAGAAGTTCTCCCTGGTGGTTGATGCCGCAGCCGCCATGATCGGCGCACCGCCGGCGTTCGGCGGCATTGTCGTGGCATTTCTGGTTCTGCTTCCTGAAAGCCTCGCCGCGATCGCTGCTGCGCGAAAAAACGATCTGCAGAAGAGTATCAACTTGGCGTTGGGCTCGTCGCTAGCAACTATCGGCCTGACGATCCCGGCGGTCTCCGTTGCGGCCTATGCGCTGGACAAGACGCTGTTGCTCGGTCTCGATCCGCGCGAGACTGTGCTGTTGCTGATGACGCTTGTTCTCAGCATGTTGACCTTTGGAACCGGGCGCACCAACATCCTGTTCGGGCTGGTTCATCTGCTGGTGTTTGCGGTCTTTATCTTCATGGTGTTCGTGCCGTGAGATCAAGGAGCGAATACCAATCTTGCAGCCAGATCGGACGTTCAGCACGATACGCCCCAAGTTTGCGTGACCGAATGGCGGCCGCCGTCGCGTCTCTCGCCATTATCCTCCTGGCCTCGGCACCCGCCGCTATAGGTCAAGAGATGCCGGATCACAGGCATATGGACCATGGCGCCACAGGCGGGGCGATGTCCGAACATTCCGAGCCTGCGCACCGGATGAAGCGGAAAAAATCGGCGGGAGCGGTGCGCAAGCCTTCGTCGCCGGCCGCGATGACGGACATGGATCATGGCGCGAGTCCCGCGCATATGGGGCACGAGATGGCCGGCCATGGGACCATGGTTGGCTTTCTCGGTCCGTACATGATGGCCCGTGACGCGTCGGGAACGAGTTGGCAGCCGGATACCTCGCCGCACGAAGGTCTTCATCAGCAGTTCGAAGCCTGGAGCGTGATGGCTCACGGCTCCATCAACTTGAATTACGACCTGCAGCCCGGTCCGCGCGGGGCGGAGAAAACCTTTGTCGCCGGCATGCTGATGACAATGGCGCAGCGGCCGCTCGGAGACGGCACCCTCGGCCTGCGCGCCATGCTGTCGCCGGAGCCGCTGATGGGCGCGACGGGCTATCCGTTGCTGCTGGCGACCGGCGAGACGGCCGACGGTGTGTCGCATCTGGTCGACCGTCAGCATCCGCACGATCTGTTCATGGAACTGGCAGCGACGTACAGCCGGAACATCACGGCGAACTCAAGCGTCTTCATCTATGGCGGCCTGCCCGGCGAACCCGCGCTCGGTCCGCCGGCGTTCATGCATCGCACCAGCGGCATGGACAATCCCGAGGCGCCGATCAGCCATCACTGGCTGGATTCAACGCACATCACGTTCGGGGTCGTGACGGCAGGCATCGTCCTCGACAACTGGAAGTTCGAGGCTTCGACGTTTCGCGGCCGGGAGCCCGACCAGTACCGGTACGACATCGAGCGGCCGGCGCTCGACAGTTTCGCGGGCCGCGTGAGTTGGAATCCGGTTCGCGAATTGTCGCTGCAAGTGTCCTATGGTCATCTGAATTCGCCCGAGCAACTCGAACCGGCGGTCAATGAAAACCGTCTCACGGCATCGGCGATCTACACGACGCCATTCGGCGACGGTCATCTCTGGAGTACGACGGCGGCCTGGGGCCGCAAGATGCTCAGTCCGGGGGATTTGCTGGACGCCTATCTGCTCGAGAGTTCCATGATCCTGAAGAACAACTGGACGCTGTTCATGCGCGCAGAGCGGGTCGCGGAAAATGAATTGACCGACGACATTCCCAGCCTCGAGGGGAGGGCTTTCACCGTTGGCAAAGTCTCGGTCGGCGGGGTCTATGATTTCATCCGCACCGATCATGCCAAGTTCGGCATTGGCGGGCTGGTCAGCCGCTACCTGCTGCCGGCCGACCTGAAACCGGTCTATGGGCGCGACCTTACCGGTTTCATGGTGTTCGGCCGGATCAAGCTGCTGTGATCCAAACGGACACGAAACATCACGGCGGATGGACCGTTGCCACCGATCCGTCGCGATTGATCCCTTAATCGGCCCCAAAGTTTCCTCATCACAGCGCGTGCGGGAGAGGCCGGTCATGCTGTTATACGCTTCGAAATTCTTCCTTGAGAAGATATTGCCGTCTGTCGTCGCGACAGTGGCAGGCGCCTACATCGTTAACCATTATGTCGTCAGCAAGCCCGGCGATACGCCGCTGGCGGCCGCGGTGTCGGCGGTGGTGTCCGATAAAGCCGCCAGCAACAATTCCGAATCCGGCGTTCGGGCGAAGGGTATTTCCGAGAAGGCCATCGCGAAGGTGCCGGCCGAGAAGGTCCAGCCCGAGAAAGCCGCTGAAAAGCCCGCCGAGAAGCCGCCTGAAACCGCAAGTTTGCCGGTCGAAACGAAGAAGCATCAACCGGCGCCGCGCGAAAAAGCGGTTGCCAAGGTAACGTCCACGCCGGCTGCTCCGTCACAGACGGCCTCGATCCCGGACGATCAGCGCGATGCCAACGATCTCGCGCGTGCCGCGATCGATCGCTTGCGCAGCACGAAGGATGCGCCCGCGCGGGTCGAGGCGTCGCGTCCTCAGGAGGTCTCTCGACCGCAACAGGAAGCCGGTCGCCAGCCGGTCGAATCCACACCCCCGCGCGTGCAAGAAGCCACGCGGAGCGCACCTCAGCCGATGCAACCTCTCCCGCCTGCGATTCAAGTGTCTGCGCCAGCCGTTGAGACTTTCAATCCCGACGCCGTGCGGACGGTGGAGAATCCGCAGTCCGACCACCGCGCGGACCGTGCGCGTCGGCCGATTCCGCCGGCCGATATTCCGGAGGCGTCGCAGCCGCTCGACCTTGAGGCCAACGCTGCGGAACCGGCGATGCGGACCCACACCACGGTCGCCGACGATATGGTGTCGGCCGCGAAATCGGTTTTCCAGGCGGTACTGCCGCGGTAGCGCACGCCTGACATAACACCGTAGCTGAAACGAAAAACGCGAGCCCCAGGGCCCGCGTTTTTCGTATCCAGATCGGATGTCTCGTTTTAGCGAGGCGGGCGCGCTCCGGCACCCGGACCGCCACGGCCACCCGCGCCGCCACGATCACCGCCTGCAGCAGCGCCGAACACCGGCTTTGGCTTCATCGGCAGCAGGCCTTCGCGCTGCAGCTTCTTGCGCGCGAGCTTGCGTGCGCGGCGCACGGCTTCGGCCTTTTCGCGGGCCTTCTTCTCGGAGGGCTTTTCGTAATGACCGCGGAGCTTCATCTCGCGGAAAATGCCCTCGCGCTGCATCTTCTTCTTCAGCGCCTTGAGGGCTTGATCGACATTGTTATCGCGAACGAGAACCTGCACGCGGCATCCTCTTTCAATTGCACGGATTGAGAATTCGTAAGACAACGGAAGGGCCGACAAAGGCCAAGCCCTCAG
>JBDTCP010000108.1:0-3558 GCA_039923555.1 Nitrobacter sp. | reverse complement strand
GGTCCCACCGCCGGATGCGTGGCGATGACGCGGCCCGCGATGTTGCGGCTGCTGCGGCGGATCGGGCCGCAAACGCGGATCGAGATCGGGTAGAGACCAATACCGAGACCTCGTCGTCCCCGCGAAGGCGGGGACCCATAGGCCGCAGACACGCTTATCGAGGCCGTTGCCGTTACACTCTCGCTCCACTCCGCTCCGTTCATCACTGATGTCAGGGGTTATGGGTCCCCGCCTTCGCGGGACGACGCTGACGATGTGGATACGCCTCGCGCTTCCCAAGCAACAATGGGCATTTCAATGGATCGCCTTTTGCGTCAAGTTCAGGGCGACGGTCGGTTCTATTTTCACCGCGTCCCGAAAATCGCAGAGCCGATCCGCACATGAGACGCGCCGAGTTCGATGGCGATGGCGAAGTCCGCGCTCATGCCCATCGACAGTTGCCTGAGCCCGTTGCGTTTCGCGATCTTCGCGGTGAGCGCGAAATGCGGCGCCGGCGCGTCGTCCACTGGCGGAATGCACATCAACCCTGAAATCGCCAGACCGTAGACGTCGCGGCACCTGGCGATAAAATCATCCGCGTCGGCAGGTGCGATGCCGGCCTTCTGCGGTTCCTCGCCGGTGTTGAGTTGCACGAACAGATCCGGCCGGCGATCCTGCCTGGCTATTTCCTTGGTCAACGCTTCGCAGATGCTTGGGCGGTCCACCGAATGGATGGCATCGAACAGGGCTACGGCTTCCTTGGCCTTGTTGGATTGCAGCGGTCCGATCAAATGCAACGCAAGGCCGGGATGCGCCGCCATCAGGTCGGGCCATTTTCCCCTGGCCTCCTGCACGCGATTTTCGCCGAACACCCGTTGCCCCGCGGCGATCACCGGTTCGATCGCGTCCGCATCGAAGGTTTTCGACACCGCCACCAGCGTCACCGACGATCGTTCGCGCCGCGCATCCTGGCAGGCGCGCACGATCTCCGCCTCAACCGACGTAAGCGTCCCGGATTCGAGGTTTGCGGTCATGTTGCATCACCTTGCCTGCGATTTCCCGCACTGGCCCGTTTGGTAAAGGAGCCGTTACAGACGCCATAGCTCCGGTAATCATTTGATTCATCAAACCTGAAGTTTCGGCTGATCGTTCCAGTTTTATCGAATCCAGGAAAGCCTTCTTGAATCGTTGGCTCTACGGTCTCGCGGGGTCGAGAAACTGTGATGTCACGGATCAGCTTCAACCGCAAACGGGCCAAGCTCAAGGCCGTCATGGGCATTCGCGCCCGGCTCGTGCTGTTGGCGCTGATCCTGGTGGTGCCGCTGATGATCGAGCGCGTCCGCTCGCTGGAAGACACCCGCATCAAGACGATCGCCGAAATCAACCATGACTTCGAGAAACTCGCGCAGCGCACCGTCGATGCGCAGCGCGAGGTGATTTTTTCGGTCGAAGCCATCCTCAAATCGTCCTCACAGATATATCTGACCGGCGCCCGGCTTGGCGATGCCTGCGGCCTGATGCGGGGCAGCCTGCCGACCAATCTTCCATGGATCAGAAACGTTCTGGTTCTCGATCCCAACGGGCGGGTCGCCTGCGCCAGCGTCGACAATGTGGATAATCTCAATCTCGGCGATCGGGATTATTTCAAGCGCGCGAATGCCGAGCGCAAGCTGGTGATCAGCGATTACATCTTCAGCCGGATCTCGAAACTGCCGACCGCGGTGGCGGCCTATCCGGTCTCGCCGACCGATACCCGCAACGGTAACGTCATCATCGCTGGCATCGATCTCGGCTGGATGTCGAAGGTGATGGACAATCTCAGTGGCAGGCCGGGGGTATCAGCGGTTCTCATCGACAGCCGTGGAACGGTTCTGGCGGCGGCATCCGATCAGGCCAGCATGATCGGCAATCCAATTGACGATCTCGGCCTGCTGTCCGCCATGGCGAATGTCAGCGCCGTATCGAAGAGCGACACTGGCAGGTTTCATTTCACCGCTGCGAACGGCAAGAAGCGGCTGATTTCCTTCACCCGTGTGCCCGGAACGAGTTCTCGCCTGATCGTTAGCATCAACGAAATCAAGGCATCCGCAGCGATCAACCGCGAGATTCACACGGCCTATATTCAGCTCGGTTTTGTCGGCCTTCTTGTTCTGCTCGGCGCGCTGATTGCCGCGGAACGGCTGATTGTCCAGCCGATCAACCTGATGACGGCCGCTGCAAAACGATTTGGCCGCGGTGACCGCGGAGCGCGCGTGGCGCGGTCCCAATTGCCCGCGGAATTCATCCCGCTGGCGCGGGCGTTTAACGCCATGGCGGCGCAACTCGGCGAGCGTGAACGCGAACTGCTCGCCGCCAACGATCGTCTCACCGTGATGGCGTCGCACGATATGCTGTCAGGCCTCGCCAACCGCCGTGGCTTTCAAAGCCGCCTTGATTTCGAGTGGTTCAAGACGCAGCAGACCGGCGAGCAATTGTCGTTGCTGATGATCGACGTCGATCATTTCAAGTTGTTCAACGACACCTATGGTCATCTCGAAGGCGACACCTGCCTCAGCCGTCTCGGCGAAGTGCTGGCGGGAATCGCGAACCAAAGCAGGGGTTTCGCGGCACGCTATGGCGGCGAGGAATTCAGCCTGTTGCTGCCGGGCACCGATACCCAGGCTGCGATTAAAATAGGCGAAACGGTGCGCGCCTCCGTGCAGGCACTCGCGCTGCCCCACGCCACCAGCAGTTATCAAACCGTCACCGTCAGCGTCGGCGTTGCCTGCACCTCGCCGAACGAGACGCAGCAGCCGATGGACCTGATCGAGGCTGCTGACGCCGCGCTGTATGCCGCCAAGCATCGCGGCCGCAACGCCGTCGTCGAGCACGGATTCGTGCGCGCGAGCGACGAAGCGATGAAGCTGACGGGTTAAGCCCCGGCCTACCTCCGCTTCGGAATCTCGAGGCCTCGCTGCACCGCCGGACGCGCCAGACCCCGAGCGAGCCACGCCGCGACATTTCCGAACCCGTCGAACCCGACGAGTTCTCGCGCCCCGTAAGATCCGATCAGATTGCGCACCCAGCCGAGAAGCGAAATATCCGCGATGGTGTAGTCGTCGCCGGCAAACCATTGGCGCGTTGCCAGATGCGCGTCCATGACGCCGAGCAGCCGCTTCGATTCGGCCACGTAGCGATCGCGCGGGCGCTTGTCCTCAAAATCCTTGCCGGCGAACTTGTGGAAGAAGCCGACCTGCCCGAACATCGGTCCGACAGCGCCCATCTGGAAATGAAGCCACTGGATGGTATGCCAGTGTTGCGCGGGGTCCGACGGCAGCAGCTTTCCCGTCTTCTCCGCGAGGTATTGCAGGATCGCGCCGGATTCGAACAGGCCGAGCGGTTTGCCGCCGGGACCATCGGGATCGAGAATCGCCGGGATCTTGCCGTTCGGATTGAGCGACAGGAATTCCGCGGTTTTCTGATCGTGCTTGTCGAAATCGACCAGATGCACCTCGTAAGGCAATCCGATTTCCTCGAGCATGATCGACGCCTTCACCCCGTTCGGCGTCGGCAGCGAATAGAGCTGGAGCCGATCCGGAT
>JBDTCP010000107.1:0-6630 GCA_039923555.1 Nitrobacter sp. | reverse complement strand
TAGACGGCCATGCCAGGACCCGGCAGAAATCCCACGATCGACCCGACGTTGAGAATGCCGCCGCGCAGCCGGATCACGCTTGCGGCGAAACGCAACGTCAGATCCGTCAGCGCCCGGATATTGAGGTTGATCATCGCAAGCTGATCGGCGCGGTCCAGTTCGGCAGCGCGGCCGAACAATCCATAACCGGCATTGTTCACGAGATACATGACCTCGACGCTCTCGGCGGTGAGCGCCGCAGCGATCCGGTCTGCCGCATCCGCGTGGCCGAGATCGCAGGGGATCACGATCGGAGACATGCGGCCCGATGCGGTGATTTCGGCCGCAAGCGCATTGAGGCGGTCGGCCCGCCGGGCAACCAGAGCCACCCGGTGCCCGTGAGCGGAGAATACACGCGCGAGCTCGGCGCCGATCCCGGAGGAAGCACCTGTTATCAATGTCACGGGATGGGTCACGATTCACGCTCTTCAAATGATTTGAAAGATAACGCGGTCAAAGTTCGAAGCAAAAGACGGACTGGTGGTCAGATTCTAACATTCGCGTCCGGAATCCGCGGTCAGGACGCAGGATCGGCCGCCGACCGCTTGCCGGCGACGCGATGCTTAAGCTCGATGCGATCGCGTGAGGAGATGGCCAGGAGATCGGCAGCACGCCACACCACATTCTCCTCGAATTCGCTGACGCGGCCATCCGCATAAACCAGCTCCCACATCATTTCGACGATGCGCAACCGGTCCTCGTCATTCACCGAGCGCATGATCACGCTGGTGAAATGATAGAGGTCGACCGCCTCGCCCTCCACCAGCGTCGCTGACGCGATCAGCCTGTCGGCGGTGCCGGGATCCAGTCCAAAACGGTTTTCGATCAGCTCGTGCAGTTTGCGGATTTCGACATCGGAAGGTGCGCCGTCGAGCGAAATGACGTGGACGAACAGCGCCGTCGCCGCGAGCTTGTAGCCGGTTTCGTCAAACGACTGACTGTCCAGCGCGGCGGGAGAGACAACTTCGGCAATGAAGTGGCGTAATTTATCGAGCATCAATACGTCCGCCAGACTGAAATGAGTTTCGCCATGTCGTATGGCTGCGAGCGCATGCATATGGAGCGAAATTGAAACGCACGCAATACACCCCGGTTCCCCCCGGCGCGGATTACCCTTCTGCAATGTGCTCGGAAACAAGGCTGATCAGGGAATCTCATAAACCACGACCTTGTCGGCGATCCCGCGCAGCGCTGCCTCTTTCTGAACCGGAACGATCGAAGCCTTCCGGAGAAGGTCGGCAACCGCCGGCGCATCGACAACGGGGCTGGTTGCATACATCGCCTGCGACGTCGAGAGTCCCTGAACCCGCGCAGCGATATTGACGGTCTGCCCAAAATAGTCCTGCCGTTCGTTGAGCATGACGGCAAGACACGGCCCTTCATGAATGCCGACCTTCAGCACCAGATCCTGCCTGCCGCGGGCGGCGTTGAGCTTGTCCATCGCCGAGCGCATCCGCAATCCGGCGGCGACCGCTTGTGCCGGGGCGATGAAGGTGGCCATCACGGCATCGCCGATGGTTTTCACGACCGCACCCTTTTCCGCCGAGATGATTTCCAGCAATGCCTGAAAATGCGCCCGGACCAGATCGAACGCCGCGATATCTCCAACACGCTCGTAAAGTGCGGTCGAGCCCTTGAGGTCGGTGAACAGAAACGTCAGTGACGTGATCTTGAGCCGCTGGTCGGCACTGAGATTGTCCGCCTTGTAGACGTCACGGAATGTCTGGTTGGCGAGCATCCGTTTCGCTGTCAGGATCGGCTTGCGTTTGCCGAGCAGGTTGTGCAGCGCGTCGCCCGCGACCCAGACCGCAGGAAGCGTCCGGACTTCCGACTGGTTCTCGAGCGATAAGCGCAGCGGCCCCGGCCGCATCGTCACCGTCCCGGTCGGCGCGTGCAACTTGTTGAACACGATGGCGAGATGCTGCCGTTCCGCCGTCGGCTCGCCCTGCACGTCGAGGAATTGCGCGGAGTGCGTCACCGGCTCGAACACGATGATGAACTGATTGGGCAAATGAAGTGACAGCAGCGCCTTCTCACCCGCCGGCAATTCGATTGCTTCCAGCGTTGCTTCGTTGATCAGCCGCGAGAACGATCCCTCGTTCAGATCGATGCCAGAACTCCAGAATATCTGCCGGGAGTATTCCCAGATCGGCAAACTATGGGGATCATGCGCCGCGATCCGGCGTACCCGCGGGCTGATCGTGAACGCAACCTCGACCTGCTCATCGACCGAGACCTCGCAGCCCACCGCGCACAGTGCGCAGTTGTAGTCCTCGCGACGGAGCGATTTCAGCGTGCTGTGGGCATCGAGCACGCCGCTGCACCCGGGGCAGAGCACGTTCCATGTCATGTCGAACAGGCCGAGCCGCGATGCGTGCAGGAAACCGGTGATCACCCGTTCCTCGTCGAGGCCGCAACGCGCGGAGAAATCGAGCAGGTTGATACGGTTGAGATCGCGATCTTCGCCTTTGTCGACCAGATGCTCGATCGCGGCGACCACCGGGGTATCCGTGGTCTGCCTCAGCACCGAAAACAGGGCACGCGTTTCGTTCATGGAAAAAATCTGGAAGCGGCGCGGTCAGCGCCGGCCGGAAAACGGCTGCGGTCCGGGTTTACCCGGCAGTGTAGGCTTGAACGACTTCCGTGCAAAGCATCCGATTTTATTCAACCGTCCTACAGGTCGTCCAATCAATGCCCCGCGATCCTGAACATGGGTAGCGATCCGGCTGCGCCAATGCTGGCGCGCGACGGCTTTCCACCGTTTCGCGTCCGCCGCTCGTCCCCGCTCGGATCGGTGCGCAGGGAGAACGATTCCACCCGCGTCCTGGAGTGGAGGATACGTGAGTTTACTGGCCGTGCTCTGCCAGAGTCTTGGCGCAGCTCTTGCTGAGCTTGGAGCGGTGTTCCTTCAAGCACTCCAGAACGACCATATCGCCGTCGTTCATCTTGGACCGGCAATGCCGCGCCACGTCGCGCGTGCACGCGGAATTGTGTTTCTCCCCACCGGTTTGCGCCGACGCCGTTGTGGGCATCGCGAGAAGGGGGAGAACGGAAAGAAGGGATAAAATGGCGGCAAATCGGGTCATCGGCGTTCCATCAATTCGTGTTAAATCTGGCTACGGCAAATACTTGTAAATCTGACAGCTGGTCACCGGCATCCAGATATCCCAAGAGAAGCAGGCATTTCCAAGAGCAGGGAGCGCCCGGCCTTTAAAAGGAACTCGTATTAAAAACCGTGGAGCCCGACCGCGGAAAATTTCTTTAAATCGTAATGTCGGAAACCTTACATAACTGGTAGTACCGCATCCATCATCGCCCCTTCCGAGGCAACCACCGATGACTGAGAGCAGCGCGCTCCCGCCTAACGAGGAACGAGCCATGTGCAGCACATGCGATGACCTACGCCGAGAGATTGCCCTCAACCGCGGGCGTTCGATTGGACTGACGGACCCGACCACTATCGGCATCAACAATGCCGAGCTTAAAACGCTCGAGGAAAAACTGAATGTGGTAGTCGACGGGCACTTCGCGGCGGCGCGGCCTTCTAGCCAGATCAACATCATTAAAGAACCGACGATGCATTAAGCATCGTTTTCAAAAGTTCAGTTCGGCTTGCTCCGGGCGGCCTTAAACGAAGCCTCCATTTCGAGAAGCGTCGTGAGCAGCATCTGTTGCCGGTCCTCGCGCTTGCCCGGCCCGTTCTCAAGGTAAGCCTCCAGAGTGCTTTTGAGCTGTTGCACCGCAGCCGTCTTGCTCTCGGGCCCGTCGCTGAAGCGCGCCATGATGTCCCTTATCTGCTTCTCCTCCTCATCGCTCATCTTCGTCATCCTCTCTCGGGTGCTCCGGCTAATATGAAGCGAGCGAGCACCTCCACAAGTGATTTCAGCAACGCAAACCCACCCTGATTATTGGGCGGTTGTTTGCATTGTGCCCCCCCGTTTCCCATTAGTCCGAGAGGAGCGCGCGGTCGGCCTTGGCTGATCTGCAATGGGAGGAACGCCATCGTGGTAATACTGATTCCGTTCCTGCTTGCCATCGCAAGTGAGCCTCGCTACGCACGAGATCAATCGCGCACGCTCCGCGCATTGCACGGTACTTAATCGAACGAACTGCATCGCAGATTGATCAGAAGGAACGCGCAATGGCTAGCTGATCTCGATGATTTGCCGGGCGTTGTGCGGAAGCTTTGGTTTGCGGTCAATCTCTATATTCGTGGGGCGCGCCGCACGAATGAAACGCTCCGAGACCAGGCCCATCCGTTTTACAATCCGTTTGTTCGCAATGTCTGTCTTGCGATCATGTTGGAGGGCGGAGCGCCCAAACCCACCCCAGCGCTCTCCTAACGGAACAAACGGTGTCAAAAACGGGCGCATTCGCCCTCAATTGGGGCGATATTTTTGCACCTCGGATGCACCTGCGGGAAGGCGGTCTAGCGCCACACCCGCTAACTGATTGATTTTGGTGCCGCAAACAGGACTCGAACCTGTGACCCCGTCATTACGAATGACGTGCTCTACCAACTGAGCTATTGCGGCGGACCCTTGTGGCGCACTTGGTAACCGCCCGGTGCGCCTAGCTTCTGATATCGGTCACCGTCCACCTTTGCAAGAACCCGCCGTTGGACCGCCGGGAAATATCGGCTCGGGCGGTCAACTACTCCAGCGCGACAGGAACCCGCGCCATCCCTCGGCCGGCCGCGCTTCAGGAGGGTTTTGTTCGGTGAAGTCATCGTTTTGGGGCACGTCATCGACCCCTGGATCATCGGGAGCGCGAACGATCGGGATCACGGCGGGAATGCCGGATGCGCCGGCTTTGTCCAGGTCCGCTTGAGGACGCGAGATCGGCAGTGCCCCGGCCGCCTCGACCGGTGTGTCGACAACTTCGGACGATGACGATTCGACCAGACCCGCCAGCGGTGCATTGTCCTGAGCGGCGGATTGCTCCGGCTTCGGGGACGTCGAGGGCAACGCCTCGACGCGCGATGCATCGCCCATGATCTGGTCCGGAAATTTCGCCTCGACCACGGCGGACCTGTGCGAAGGCAGCGCCGCCAGCGGCGTCTGCCACTGGAAAGCGTCGAGCCGCCCGGTCACGGGTGAAACCGGCCGCCAGTGGTCCGACACATATCCGTCTGCGGTCCAGACCGGATCGTGCAGGGCACGCACGGCACGCAGCGTCCAGGCCCGGGCGCGACCGCTATCGCCGTGCTCGTTGTGCTCGATTTCCGCCATCAGCATCGCAACGCGTTGTGTCGGCGCCGCGATCAGTGGCTCCAGTGTCTCGCGCGCCCGGGCAAATTCGCTGGCATCGATCGCCGCGCGCGCAATCGCCAGCGCGCTTTCCGGATGACCCGGGGTTCTTGCCGCCAGCGCCTCGACGCGCACCAGCCGCTGACGCGCCGAATCGCCGAGCATGACATGGGCGTAGGCCTCGGCGAGATCAGGATGCGGCTGTGCCAGCCACGCGATTTCGATGATCCGCATCGCACGCCGGGTCTGATGCGCTTCGCTTAGATACTTGCTCGCGAGCACCACGGCCGGAATCAGCGCCGGCGCAAGCTTTACGGCATCCATCACGGTATCGCGCGACACATCGCGATCCGACGTTTCAAGCTCCAGCGCCCGCGCGGTCAGCAGCACACCGCGCTGACGGCGATACCGCGCCTTGTCAATCAGGCCTGAACCGAGATTCTTGTCGAGGATGGCGAGCGCGCTGATCCAGTCGCCTCTGGAGCAGCGAAAGCCCAGCGCGGCTTGCGAGGCCCATATCGAGGATGGCGAGTGTCTCAGCGCTTCTTCCGCGATCGCCACCGCGGCCGCCGAATCGTCGGCGCGTTGGGCTTCGATGAAGAGTCCGCGCAGGCCCAGCAACCGCGTGTCAGCGCGTTCGGCCATGGTGCGGAACGCGCGCTGCGCGCGGTCTGCGTTGCCTTCAAGCTGCGCGGACTGTGCGTGCAACAGCAGCGCCAGCGGGTCACGCGAAACCAGCCGCCGGGCGACCTTGGCATGCGTCCGCGCGGCTGAAGCGTCGCCCTGACCGATCGCAAGCAGTCCACGGGTAATCGCGTCCCGGCCGCGCGCGTTCCGACGGTCGCGGCGTGCACGCCGCATGCGTTTGGGCGCCCGCCACAAAGCCCAGATGGCGGTCCACAACAGCACGGCGGCAACGACAAGCAGGCCCAGCCCCAATACGAAAACCCGCACCGTGGTTTCGACCCGCCAGCCATTCCACGACAACACGATCGTGCCGGTCTGATCAGCAACCCAGGAGGCACCCGCTGCGGCGAGTGCAATGAGAACGAGAAACAGGATAATGCGAACCATATGGAACCTACGGCGCCGGTTTAGTTAGCGCCGCCATCGCGTCGGCAGCGAATTGACCTGACGCGGCAAGAGCGGCAGCGCGCGCATCGGCCTTGGCGATCCAAGGCTCGGCGGCGGTGCGATCGGCCGGAGGAAGCGCATTCAATTTTCCCCTGGCGGCAGCAACATCGTTTTGCCGGGCCGATGCCGTGACGCCGGCAATGACAGAACTGGTGGAATTTCCAGCCGGAGCGTCAGCGCGTTCGATGCTCACCAGCCGCGCGGCGCC
>JBDTCP010000106.1:0-3804 GCA_039923555.1 Nitrobacter sp. | reverse complement strand
ACCTCGGTCCGCTTCGGTGACTACATGAACTCGATTCCCTTGCCCGCGGTGCTCAGCGTCTTCAAGGCCGAGGAGTGGGAGAATTTCGGGCTGGCGATGGTCGATTCCAGCCTGATCTACTCCATGATCGATGTGTTGCTCGGCGGCCGGCGCGGCCAGACCTCGCTTCGGATCGAAGGCCGGCCCTATACCACGATTGAAACCAATCTGGTGAAGCGGCTGGTCGAGGTCGTGCTGGCCGATGCCGAGCAGGCGTTCCGGCCGCTATCGCCGGTGACGTTCTCGATCGATCGCCTCGAAACCAATCCGCGTTTCGCTGCGATCACCCGTCCGGCCAACGCCGCGATCCTGGTCCGTCTGCGGATCGACATGGAAGACCGCGGCGGCTACATCGAACTGCTGCTTCCCTATGCCACCATCGAGCCGATCCGCAACGTGCTGTTGCAGATGTTCATGGGCGAAAAGTTCGGCCGCGATCCGATCTGGGAAGGTCACCTCGCCACCGAGATTTCGCAGGCGCAGATCGCCGTCGAGGCGGTGCTGTATGAGGCCGAAATTCCGCTCAAGCAGCTCATGGCCCTGAAGGTCGGCGACACACTGCCGCTGGACATGCGTCCCGATGCGTCGGTGGCGGTGCGGTGCGGCAACGTCACGCTGACCGAAGGCCGCATGGGCCGCGTCGGCGACCGCGTCGCCATTCGCGTGACAAGGCATTTGCGCAAACCGAACACGACCTTCGCCATGTTCGAGAGAGCGGACGAACAGACCAAGATGATGGAGGCCCAATGAACCACGCTTTCGGACTAGTGATCGAGAGCCTTGTTGCGATTCTGCTAATGCTCACGATCGGTTACTGCATGTTGCTCAACAAGCGGCTGAAGCGGCTGAAGGCGGACGAGCAGTCGCTGAAGGCCACCATTGGCGAACTGATCACGGCTACGGAAATCGCCGAGCGCGCCATCGGCGGGCTGAAGCACACCGTACGCGACGTCAATGAAAATCTCGGCACCCAGATCGCGACCGCCAGCGAGCTGGCGCGGCAGCTATCGAAGCAGCTGTCGGAGGGTGATGCAGTCGTGCGACGACTGACGCGGATCGCGATCGCGGCGCGTCCGGGCGCTGCGCAGGAGTCCGAACCCGCCGCGCAGCCGGCCCCGGTGGATGCCTGGTCGGTCGCCGCCGCGGCGCGGGCATTTACCGAACGCAGAAGGGCCAACGGCCTCGCCGCATGAACGCCTTCCGGGACATCAGGGTCATTCCGGTCGTGATGGCCGCGATCATCGGCTTTGCCGTGCTGAAGGTGGCGGGGCTCGTGATCGATGGCGGTTACGTCTTTGACTATCAGCCGGACTCGTCGCAACCGTCGTGGGCGCAGGCGAACCTGAATTTCCCCGGAGCAAAAAAGCCAGATACCGGCGACATCACGGGATCGATCGCGGCGCAGCCGAAGGAGACCGGCAAGTCGATGATGACTGGCCAGTCGAAGATGTCCTGGGCGCAGGAGAATTTTGGCTATCCCAGCCGAAGGCCTGAACCCGGAGACGTTACCGGATCGGTCGGGGCCAAACCGAAAGAGGAAGCCAAAAAAGAGGATAGCAAGACAAACCACGCCGAGGAGAAAACGAAGCCGGCTGCCGCGGCACCCGATGCCGCGAAGGCTCCGGGCACGGTTACGATTCCGGAGCCCGGTCAGGTTGTCTCGCCGTCCGAACGCGCAATCCTCGAGCGACTTCAGAGCCGGCGCCAGGAAATCGAAGCGCGCGCTCGTGAAATCGACATTCGCGAGAGCCTTTTGAAATCCGCGGAGAAGCGCATCGAGGGCCGCGTCGAGGAGATGAAGGGCATCGAGTCACGTATCGCGACCGCGACCGAGCAGAAGGACGAGGCCGAGGCCGCACGCTTCAAGGGCCTCGTCACCATGTACGAGAACATGAAGCCAAAGGACGCAGCCAAGGTGTTCGACCGCCTGGAGATGCCGGTTCTGTTCGAGATCGCCTCGAAAATCGCGCCGCGCAAGATGTCGGACATTCTCGGCCAGATGTCGCCGGAGGCGGCCGAACGGTTGACGGTCGAACTGGCGCGGCACGCCAGCTCCGACAAATCGGCGTCCGCTGCCGATCTGCCGAAGATCGAGGGCAAACCGACGCCGCAGAATCGAAATTAACTCAGCGTCCACTGGCCTTGTTTAACAAGTCCTTAGTTCCACAATCTTAGAGTCAGGTTGATCGGCGTTGAGGCGCTGGTCACCGGTTTGAGTCGAGAGACGGTCTGGAATGGCGCGGACGACTGCCGCTGGATATTGGTCGCAAGCGCGCGCCCGTGCGCGCCGGCTTTGGCGCGGCCGTATTCCGGTGCTTGGCGCCGCGCTGCTGCTTCTCGCCGTGGCGTTCCCCAATGCAAGCCGCGCGCAGGCCGTCAGGGGCGAAGCGAGTTTTACGGCGGCGAACGGTTTTGCCCGCCTTGTGCTCAAGCTCGACGACGACGTCGATTCCGAGGTGACGGTAGCGGGGACCATTCTGGTGATCCGCTTCAAGCGGCCTGTGGATATTCCCGTCGACAAGCTGTCGGATGCGGTGCCGGACTACGTCGGTTCGGCGCGCCGCGATCCGGACGGCTCGGCCATTCGCCTCGCGCTCGCGCGCAAGGTCACCGTCAACACGATGACGGCGGGCGAGCGCGTGTTCGTCGATCTGATGCCCGACAGTTGGAAGGGGCCGCCGCCGGCATTGCCGCAGGAGGTGGTCCGCGAACTGGCGGAACGCGCCCGTGCCGCGGAGCGCGCGTTGCGCGAACAGCACGCCCTGGAGGCGTCGAAGAAGCGTCCGCCAGTCCGCGTGCGCGCTTCGGTGCAGCCGACCTTCGTGCGCTATGTGTTCGAATTGCCCGACGGTGCCGGCGTGTCTTCCGTGCTCAACGATCAGAAGCTGACGCTGACATTCAAGCCGGCGCTGACCTTCGATCTCGCGGACGCGAAGCTGGTGGCGCCGGCCAACGTCGCGTCGATCGCGCAGAGCGTCGAGGGCGACGGTTCGCGGATCGACATCAAACTGATCGGCGATGTCGATGTGCATTCGTTCCGCGAGGAGAAGAACTACATCGTCGATATCGGGTTTCAGCAGGCAGATAAACAGCCGGTGTTACCGGTGCCGCCCGCATCGTCCGAAGCGCAGCAGGCGAAACCGGAGGCGGGTAAGCCAGCCGGCGATGCGCCCGCACCCGGCAGGTCCGGCGCGATTCAGCCGCCGACTTCGCAGATGATCGCTGAGCAGGCTGGACTGACGGTCAAGGCCGGATCCTCCGACCTCAAACCGCCTGACGTCAAATCCACGCCGGCGGCGAAAGCATCCGAACCAGTGACGGCGCTCGCAGCGCCCGATGCGGCGGTTCAGCCTCCGGCCGAAAAGCCGGCCGCCGACGCTTCGCCCGCGCAAATGCCGAACGTCGCGGCTTCGGAGGCGATGCCGGCAAAGGAAACGCCGGCCAAGGATATTCCAGTCACGCAGGATCCGGCGAAGGTCGCGGCATCAAAACCCACGGCAGTTCCAGGACAACCACCGAACGGCGCCACGAATGGGGTTGTCAAACTCGATGCCAAACGGAGCAGCGACGGCCTGCGCCTGACATTCGGCTTCAGCGTACCGACGCCAGCGGCGCTGTTTCGCCGGGCCGATACGGTGTGGCTGGTATTCGACTCGGAGAAGCCGATTGACGTCGGTGCGATACGGAAAGAAGGCGGATCGCTCATCACCGACATCGACCGCCGCGCTATCGATAACGGGCAGGCGATCCGCATTCGTCTGAACC
>JBDTCP010000105.1:0-6809 GCA_039923555.1 Nitrobacter sp. | reverse complement strand
GTCTCGGCGTCGAATTTCCCGAACGGCGTATGCGCCCATCCGACGATGCTGGCGGTCATGGTCATGCTCCCTGTCCTGGCCCGGGTCGCATTGAGATATAGTCTCTCGATAACCCAGAGTTCAGGGCAATTGCAGCATTTTCATCGGCCGCCGGAACATGGCGGTTATGCCAGCTCGCGGCAGTTCGCCGGATTTGTCAGCTCTCGAAACGCGGTTCTTAAGGGCGCTTCGTCGATTTCCGGCCCTTCGCAGCCGTCGATGATGTCTTCGACTTCTTTCGAGCACCAAGCGCCTTGTGGCCGTTCAGCTTGCTGCCGCGTACGGCCCCGGCGCGCTTTTCGGCCCGCGCCGCGGCCCGCAATTTCTTGCGCTTCTTTTCGCAGGAGTCGCACTTGCAGCCGATCGGCTTCAGGTATTCCTTGAAGTAGTCGGTGCCGTAGTCGTAGTTGATCTCGGCGCCGGGCGCGATGTCCTTGATGGCGCGAATATCGACACGCCGCTTTTTCTTGCGGACGTCGGATTCCGCATTCGGCCTGCAGGCGTGGTTGATGTAGCGCGCGATGTTCTTGCGCACCGAGCCGTCGATGGTCCAGCGGTTGGTGATCTGGAACAGGTACTTGTTCTCGACCGCGTCGTCCTTCTTCTTGTTGCAGTCGAGCATCGGCCCCAAGTACCGGATGATCCTTGTGCCCTTCTTGATGGGTTTGGTGGCGAAGAGGCCGAGCCCGGTACGGGAGCGGCCGATGCGATAAGGCTTGTTCGACGAAATGGCGGGCATGATCGGTGGAACTGAAACGCTCAATAATGATGAAGGGATCGCGGACACGCTGTTTGACATGATTCCGCAGGCATTGTCAGGTGTCTGGCCGGTTCTTATTGAACCTTCCCCTGAATTTGCAAGCCGCGGCGGCGGTGTGAAACGCGGCCACCTGATGCGCCGCGCCCGCCCCACGGGCCGGTTGAGAAGTCCGTGTCCCGCTGATAAATCCTGTGGCGAAAACAGATGCGACTATTGTCAGGCCGATTCTGTCTGGTGCACATGCGTGGAGGAGCGATCGATGGCTGTCGACGGCAACTGGAATATTACCATGTCCACACCGATGGGCGAACGCGCCGCGACGCTCACGCTCGCGAGCACCGGCGGCACGTTGACAGGGACGCAGGCGGCCGAGGGCAATTCCGGCGAAATCTTCGACGGCACCGTGAACGGTGACGACGTCGCCTGGAAGATCTCGATCACCCAGCCGCTGGCGCTGACGCTCGCCTTCACCGGCAGGGTCGCGGGCGACGCCATCTCCGGCGAAATGGGGATCGGCCCGATGGGTTCATTCCCGTTCCAGGGCACGCGGGCGTAGTGCGGTCTTGTTTCCATCTGGAGAATCCTTGAATGACGCGCCCGCGCCTCTGTCTCGCCGCCAGCCTTTGTTTCGCGACCGCGATAGCCCTTTCCCCCTCGCCGGCCCGCGCCGACCGCTGCGACGATCTCGCAAGCCAGCTCAAGAGTCAGATCGACGACTTGCACGTCGGCAAGACCGCCGCCAACGCGATCTATCTGTCGCATCCCGCGGCCAAACAACTGATGCTTGGTTGCCCGAACCGCAAGGTCACTAACGAACTGATCGCAGGCGCGGACAGCCGCAAACCAAAACCTGCCTTCGTCGATCTGGTGGCGCGGGCCTCCGCCATCATCTTCACGATCCCGAAGGCCGATACGCTGAAAGGCGTCACCCGCTGCATCAAGCGCATGGGCCTGTTGCATGGCGACGACGTGCGGACACGCTATCGGCGGCTGAACATGCATTGCACCCGCACCAAAACCAGCGCCGCCATCGCGGTGTCCCGCGGCAAAGACGAGTGACGGAAAGCACGCATTTTAGTGAAGTTGCTTATCCCGCGCTCACCCTGCCGCGGGGAATCAGCGCTCAATCCGAATTTTGGCGACACGATTCACGAGTCGTTGGTGCCCGGGACCTCACTGTCATGCAAATTCGCATGCAGGAGCATTTTTGATGACGATTTCGAGTGTTACTCCCTCCTCGCCACCGCAAAGTCCTTCATTCACGACGGACACAAAGCCGCCCGCGACGAAGGCTCCTGCGGACGCCAATGCGCCGAGCTGGCAGCCGCCCGCCAAGTCGCCGTTACCGCCGGGACAGGGCACGCGGATCGATCAGCTCGTCTGAGCAGAGAGCGCGTTTCGTCCGCGTCTTGCTGCGGGTGTGCCCCCAGTTCGTCTGAGACCGCTGCCGGTTCGATCTCGCCGCCGGCGACTTGCTGTTGTCGCAAGTTCGCCGCGAAGACGGGATAATTTCGATCGTATGGATGACAAGCGCGACCTGATCCGCCGGTTGATGACCCAGAACACGGTCTGGATCACAGTCTTGGGCGCGCTGCTGTTCATCCCTGCAGGCAGCCTGCACTGGCCGGCCGCCTGGCTATTTCTGGTGACGCTCGGTGGTCTCGGTATCGTCGGTGGATTTTGGTTTGTGCAGATCAATCCCGGGCTGCTGACCGAACGCATGCGGCCGATGATCCAGAAGGACCAGCCGAAGGCGGACAAGCTTTTCATCATCGTGTTCGGACCGGTCGCCATGATCTGGCTGATCGTCATGGGCCTCGATGAGCGTTATCAGTGGTCGGGGATGGGTTCTGGATTTCAGGTTCTCGGTTTCGCGCTGTTCATACTGTCGCTCGCCATTTCGTTCTGGGTGATGCGGGAGAACACGTTTGCCGCGCCGGTGGTGAAGATACAGGCCGAGCGCGGACATCAGGTGGTCCGCACGGGTCCCTACGCGCTCGTCAGGCATCCGATGTACAGCGGAGCGATCTTTTTTTTCCTCGGAGTGTCGCTGCTCTTGGGATCTTGGTGGGGTGCCGCAATCACCCCGATATTCATCGGACTGTTCGCAGGACGCGCGGTGATCGAAGAAAGAACCCTGATCGCAGGCTTGCCGGGCTATCGGGATTACATCGGCAAGTCCGCTACCGGCTGGTGCCCGGAATCTGGTAGTGTGATGCTCTGCTTGATCAGAGTTCCGCAGGGAGCATCCAATGTCCGATATGAAGACCTGCACCGGCGGCTGCCATTGCGGCCAAGTGCGCTTCGAATGCACGACGAACCTCGCGATGATAACGGCATGCAATTGCTCGATCTGTACCAAGAAAGGACTGCACTTCACATTCCTGCCGCCGCAAAGCTTTCAGCTCAGGGCCGGCGAAGACAACCTCAGGGAATATCTGTTCAACAAACATGCGATCCGGCACCAGCTCTGCATTGACTGCGGCGTCGATGTCTTCGCGCGCGGCAAAAAGCCCGACGGCACCGAGGTGGTGGCGCTGAATGTGAGTTGCATCGACGGCATCGAGCTGTCCAAGCTCACGCTGACGCCGATCGACGGACGGAGTTACTAGCGCCTAAAAGTGGATGTCGGTTTTGCGATCAACCGAAATCCACTTAGCCGGAAAATGCTCTAGAGACGGCCCGCGTGAGTCCACCCGGAACGATGCACGCGCGGACGCGCGTTTCATTTGACCGCGAAGCAGTAAAACAACGCGTCACCGCCGGTGCTCTTGAGATCGCTCTGGCTGCAGCCACCGCCGGGTCCGCGGGAGGGATGCGCCGCGTTCCAGGATTTGACGGTCGGATTGGTGGCAGGACCGTTGATGTCGGAATGGCCCAGCATGGCGGCGCCCTGCGTGCTGCTCGTCCAGTTCTTGCAGGTCCGGTCATCGGTGCCGGTAAAGGCGGTTCCGTCGGGCTGCGAACCCGTCAGCATATCGTGACGATTGGGAGTATCGTCGTAGCCGTTGACGACCTCCCCCTTCTCAGTCAGCGCCGTCTCCTTGTTGACGGCGTTGGCGCCATGCAGTTCGGCGACGTCCTTGGCGATCACGGCGCCCTTGACGTTCCGCCACGGTCCCTTGCCGATCCGATCCCGTGCGTTGACGGCCGGTTTGCCGTCGGCAGCCTGCGTCGACAGATAGGCGTGCCAGGTCTTCGCTCCCGCGCCCGCAGCCTGCGCCAGCGTCTGACAGTGATTGTCGGCACCTGCTAGTCCGCCGAGATTGCCGCCATTGCCGATTCCGGCGCTGGTCACGAAGAAGCTCATGTCAGCCGTCTGGGCATAGGCCGGCTGAGCCGCTGCCGTCGCCAGCATTGCGGCGGCCAGACCAAGGCAAATCCGCGGAATGATCTTGTCTGTAGCAATCATCGCTTCCTCCGATCGTTTTCTGGCGTCTGTTTTTAGCGCAATGTTATCTGAACCCGCGCGCTCCGGATACATTTCCAACGTAACGCGCAACCCGGCCCTTCGTTCGGCGCAACAAAAAGGCGCCACGAGGTTATCGTGACGCCTTCTTTTGAATAGCCAACGCGGCCGCTCAGGTCTGCTGGATCGCCGACAGCTCCCATTTTCCGCCGCTAACCCGCGCGAACGTCCAGACGTCGGTCACCTCCTGCGGCTGGTCGCCGCCTTCGACCACACGGCCGCCCGCGCGCTCGATGGTCTTGTCAATCAGCGAATAGCGCAGTGCCACCGTGGCATAATCGGTATTGCCTTCGCGCCAGGCTTCCGCGAGGTCGCCCTGCAGAAGTTTGACATTCGACACCTTGTTGACGACGCCACGGGCGTCGTTGGCCCGAAGGTCCTCGGTGAAATACGACACCATCTCCGGTGTCGCCAGCGTGTGCAGCGTGTTGACGTCCTCGTTCGACCACGCGGTCTGAATTTCTCCGAGCAGGCGCTCGAAGGCTTCATAGTCGGACGGGGCGATTTCCAACGGCGGGGCGTTTGATCCCGAACCGAAGCCGAAACCACTGCGGGAGTTCGCCTGCACATCGGGGCCTGGCGTCGGTCCGGCATAGGCAGGTTTATTACGCCGCTGCCACCATGACATCGCAAAGCGGGCGATGAGAACGATTAGGCCGATCTGAAGCACAAGCCCGATAATGGACGATAGACCTCCGAGGCCGCCGAACATGCCACCGCCGAACAGCATGCCCAACAGGCCGGCGCCGAGGAAGCCGGCGGCAAGGCCGCCGAGCATGCCCATGCCGGGCCGGTTGAGGAAGCCGCCCGTCGCTGGAGCACCGGCGCCCGGACGGCTGGGCTGGGTCATGGTTCTGTCGAGCGGGCGCGCCGCATTCGGCGCGGTGCTGGTGGTCGGCGGCGCGGAGAAGGTCCGCGAGCCGCGTGATCCATAGCTGCTGCCTCCACCGACGCGAGCGTCGGCAGCGGAGACGGCGAGCATCAAGGGGAGCGCCAACGACAGGACGACGGCGAAAGCCTTCATCATGCCGAAAGCGCGCTGGGTCAATCTCATAGGTTGTTCCTCATTCCCCGGCAGGGGGAAGCGCCCCTAACATGGGCACCGCCGTGAAAAAGAAAAGTCCTGCCGCCTGGCGGGGCTGCGGCCCTCGGTCGCGGGGATGCGTCAAATCGCTGATAGCCAATGCTGAATCCGCTCTTTCAGCTCCGTACCAGGTCAAGTTCAGGTCCGTGCCAGGTCAAGAAAATGCCGCCCGGCCCTGTCTTCGATTTCCACAATCCAGGCGTCGGGATCGAACCGGACTTCCTTTGCGAGACGGTCTTCGACCGCCTGCTCGGCAACAGGCTCGCGCGATGAGGGAGCAAAAACGCGTTCAATGGGCCGGCTGTCATCGTATACGGCCTGTGGCGCGGGGGCGTACAGCATCGCATTGCCGTTAAGAAGCGCCAGCTTGACGAACACAGCGCCAGCCTCCTCCGCACCGCGCCGGCGGACCGCACCGAATATGCCCTCGGTCTGGCAGCGGCGCAGGTACGCCGCAACCCATATGCTCGATTTCAAACGCATGACAATGACGATAGGCCGTTCGTGAAAGCAGCGCTAGTGGACCAGTACCGCGATAGGAGTACCGATCCGATCTCTGATCCCATGCCGTTTGTCTCCATACGGCGGCTCTGCTAAAGCGCGGCATAATCCCTGCAAACCTCAAGGGTCATCGATGATCCCCCGTTATACCCGCCCGGAAATGGCTTCGATCTGGGAGCCGCAGACCCGTTTCAAGATCTGGTTCGAGATCGAAGCCCATGCGGCAGACGCCCAGGCCGAACTGGGGGTTATCCCCGTGGAGGCGGCCAAGACCATATGGGCCAAGGCCAAGGACGCGACCTTCGATGTCGAGCGTATCGACGAAATCGAGCGCGAGACCAGGCATGACGTCATCGCCTTCCTGACGCATCTCGCCGAGATCGTCGGTCCCGAAGCGCGCTTCGTGCATCAGGGCATGACCTCCTCCGACGTGCTCGACACCTGCCTCAACGTTCAACTCACACGCGCCGCCGACATCCTGATCGCCGACCTCGACAAGCTGCTCGCAGCATTGAAGACACGTGCGTTCGAACACAAGATGACGCCGACCATTGGTCGCTCTCACGGCATCCACGCCGAGCCTGTGACCTTCGGGCTCAAGCTCGCTTACGCCTATGCCGAGTTCACACGCGCCAAGGAGCGCCTGATCGCTGCCCGCAAGGAGGTTGCGACCTGCGCGATCTCCGGCGCGGTCGGCACCTTCGCCCAAATCGATCCGCGCGTGGAGGAGCACGTCGCCAAGGCGATGGGCCTGACACCAGAGCCGGTCTCGACCCAGGTAATTCCGCGCGACCGACACGCAATGTTCTTCGCAACCCTCGGCGTCATCGCCTCGTCGATGGAACGCCTCGCCACCGAGATTCGCCATCTGCAGCGCACCGAGGTGCTGGAGGCCGAGGAGTTCTTCTCGGAAGGCCAGAAAGGCTCGTCGGCGATGCCGCACAAGCGCAATCCGG
>JBDTCP010000104.1:0-4572 GCA_039923555.1 Nitrobacter sp. | reverse complement strand
TGCAGGGCGCGGCCGAGATGATGCGAAAGCAGGATGCCATCCTGCTCGGGCAATCCGAACACCCGAACCGACAGCCGTCCGACGGCGCTGGCGACGCGATCGCAATACAGATCTAGCGTGGCATCGTCGGGCGCGCGGATATCCGCCGGCACGTCCATTTCCATGCCGTCGATGATGGCGAGAAAATCCTCGCGACGCAGTCCAAAGGCGCTCACGGAGGCGTCGTAATCACGCAACCGTTCCGGCGCGCACCCCTGATAGAGCGCGTCGATGTCGTCACGCCATTGCTGGAGCGCGGCCAGTCGTTCCGGCCGTGGGCTATCGGAATCGGCGATGTCGTCGACGTAACGACAAAACGTGTAGATCTGGAACATCGCCTCGCGCTGCGCGCGCGGCAGAATGCGCATCGCTGCATAAAACGAGCTGCCGGACGCGGTCGCTCCGGAACTGGCGTCGGTCGCCGTCTCGATCGTCATGCGTCGGCCGCCGGGTTTGGCATCGGCCGCCGCCGCACCGGGCGGCGAAGCATCTCCGCGGCGATGCCGGCAACGCCGTAGCCGAGCAGTTGCAGCGGCTTGAGGTGAACCGTCTCGCTCAAGGGATCGCGTACCTTCAGCAGCGCGACGATCTTGTCGGCGAACATCTGGATCACGGCGACCTCGAGCCCGAGCCGGAGATCCCTGACCTCGGCCGCGAGCGGCCTGCCTTCGCCGAGAAGCGCTTCGGTTCGCGCGGCGAGGGAGTGCAGGCATTGCAGGAGGGACGGCGAAGCCTTGTCGCCGCCGAGCATCTCGACCGAGGCACCGGATGCGGCGAGTGCATCGCGAGGCAGATAGACGCGGTTGAGATCCTTGTAGTCCTTGGCGCAATCCTGAAGATGGTTGTTGATCTGCAGGCCGGCGCATAGCGCGTCGGACGCGGCCCAGGTCGACGTGCTCTCGCCATGCACGTCGAGCATGAAACGTCCGACCGGCATGGCCGAATAGCGGCAATAGTCGATCACGTCGTCCCAGGTCTCGTAGCGCAGCTTGGTGACGTCCATCCGGAACGCCTTCAGCACGTCGATGGCGTGGCGCGGCGGCATCGACCGTTGCGCCAGCGCATTTCGGAGGTTGACGGCTTCGGGCTGGCTATTCCCCTGCCCCAGGAGTTCGTCCTCGAACAGGTCGAGCCAGGCGAGTTTGTCCCTTTCGCCGAGTTGGGCGTGATCGGCGATGTCGTCGGCGGTCCGGACAAAGTTATAGAACGCGAGAATCAGCGCCCGGTGACGCCGGTGAATGATCCAGGACGCGACCGGAAAATTCTCGTCGCGGTGGGTCTTTCCGGATCGCAGTTGGTTCGCGTTAGGCATCGGCACAGGCTACGTTGCTCGGAATTGCAATTGGGTCTCCCGCCATTTCCGGATTACCGGCAGGCAGGATCACACGCGCCCCCCATATAGGGGAAACTGCAAGCTAAACCAATGCTATCTTTCGCCTTTTAGCCATGCTGACCGCTACAACGAAACCAGCCGGCAAGGCGGGTTCGTCTGTCGGCGCGGTGCTTATTGGCCGTGGTTCAGCAGGACCTGGTTGCACGCTTTCGTCAATTTCGGACGGTGCTGCTGCAGACAGGCCAGGATGGTGAAATCGCCCTGATCCATCACCTCGCGGCAGAAACGGCTGACGTCCCGCGCGCAGGCGCGCTGTTCCGCTTCAGTCCCGCTGTGCGGCTGCTGTTGCTGCTGGGCCTGCGCCATAGTTACAATTGAACCGCATGTGAGAAGTACGGCGAGCGATACAAGAATTTTCGACATTGTATTCCTTCATTGCACGGCAGAGAATTCGTCCTGCACAAGCCCGAGCATATCCACGACGACTCATCCTATAAAACGGCGGAGCACGGTCGTGTCGAGCCGTGTATCGATGTCGATACAGGGGGAGATCGCAAGAGCGCCAATGCTCTAGCGCAAAAGCCGACCGCGATCGACATGATCAATCCTTTGACACGCCGTCCGTTCCAGCATTCCGCGAAAACCAAAAGCACTGTCAAATGCGGCTAAATTTGCGGCGGCCGACGAGTTGCTGCAGCCCGCCCCAAGATTTCTCAAAAACAATACCTAACGTACTGATCTATTTCGGCTAATATCAAGAGAAGAAAGCCGCCGCGTGTGTTCCCCTCGTAACTCCGACGTAACCTATTGATGAGGGTTTCGGATCGGCAATTAATTCAGGTGTGGTCATGTCAGAATCGCCGCAGATGTTCGGCACCGACCATGCTATTGGCATTGAACCTCGCGCGCCACAACCAAGACTAAGAGATGCGGCGCCAGAGGTCATTACTTAAAATATCATTTTTGATGGGAATCCCGGATATGAAACTGTTTGCCTCCAGGCCGGTTCGAAAGACGATGATCGCGGCCGGTTTTGTCGCGGGGCTCGTGTTATCCCCATCCGCGAGCTTCGCCCAGTCGTCTCCATTTGCAGGATTCGCAGGAAACTGGTCGGGCAACGGTACGGTCTCACTGTCCGATGGATCGAAAGAGAATATTCGCTGCAAGGCGTCCTACAGGGTGAACAGCACGGGAAACGCTCTTAAACAAAGCCTGCGTTGCGCCAGTGACAGCTACAAATTCGACCTCTCCAGCGATGTGGTCAGCGAGGGCGATGAAATCACCGGCAACTGGAGCGAGAGCAGCCGCAACGTCTTCGGCTCCGTGCGTGGCCGCGCCGGCGGTGGTGAGTCCAGGTGTTCGTGGAAGCTGCGGGCTTTGCCGCCAACCTGACGTTGCGCGCCAGCGGCAACAGGCAATCAGTCTCGATCCAGTCGAAGGGCGAAATCAGGGGCGTTTCGATCACGATGGTGCGTAGCTAGCGCCGCATGGAATATGACTGAAACGTCATATCCGGCTTGATGCCGGGTATTTGTGTCTGGAAGTTTTGAATTAAGCCAGCGACGATCGCGCGACACCCGGCGTCGTTATCCCGCATCGAATTAAGCGCGCCGCCCGCGATCCTTATTTTTTCGCGGGGGTCGCTTGGCGGCCGCCGCGCAGCCGCTCCGCGAAGGTTATCAGCCACATCGCCGTGGGGCGCAGGATCAGGAAGTCCGCGACCAGGGCGGCGACCATGGCGAAGGCGCTGAGCCAGCCGAACAGGCGCAGCGACGGCAGATCCGAGAACACCGTGACCACCAAGCCGCACGCCAGCACGACGGTGGTGAGAATCAGCGCTGGCCCCATCAGCACGGTCGCGCGCTCGACCGCCTCGCCGGCGCTGACTCCCGGCTGGCTTTCCGATCGCAGGCGGTTGAGGAAGTGGATGGTTGCGCTGAGACCAAGGCCGAACGAGACGGTGAGCGCAACGACGCTCGCAAATTGCAGCCCCTCCCCCAGCACCCACAGCACCGTTCCCGACAGCACGACCGGGAAAATTCCGGGCAGGATGCAGGCAAACATCACAACCACCGAGCGGAATGCCAGTCCGATAAATACCGCGACCAACGCAAACTCGATGGTGAGACCGTGATTGAGCTTCTCGATCATGCCGGCGCTGTTGCGCGCGGCGATGGCCGATAGCCCTGTAACGGCGATTTCATAACCAGGATGCGCCTTCCTGACCGCATCCATGGCGTGGTCGAGCTTTTCCACCACCGGCAGAATCTGACTCGAGTCGCGGTCAGGCACGCGGCCTGACACCACGACCGCTGTCTGGTCCTCCGAAATGAAGCGGCGCACCAAATGCTTGGGAATGACGCTGACATATTCCTCGAGCGTCGCAACATCGTTGCTGCCAGCCTTCTCCGCCAGCCAGCGCCGCAACGTTTCGAGCGACCAGACGTTGCCGACGCCGGCCTGTTCCTCGACCTGCTTGTGAACCTCGGCGATGGTGGCAAGCGTCTGCGGCGAATACAGCGTCTCGCCCTTGGGGAATTCGATCAAGACATCGATCGGGTTGGCGCCGGTGAGTTTTGCATCGAGACGGCCGCTTGCCGCCACCGCCTGCTGCTTGTCGGGCACCTGATCCGCCAGCCGGTAACGCGGTTCGAGGTTGGCGTAGACCACCGCGAGTCCGCCGACCACCACCAGGGCAAGCAGGCTGAACAAGCCGGGATGCCCGACCATCCGCACCGCGATCCAGGCGCAGAAGCGACGCAGCGCCTGCACACCCGAATCCGAGCTTTTAAATTTTTCTGCGAAGCGCTGTTCATGCCGGACCAGCAGAACGCCGAACACCGGCACCAGCGACAGCACGGCGAGCAGCGCGATGATTGTCGCCGCCAGGCCAGCCTCGCCAAAACTGCGGATCAAATCTGAACTTGAGAACTGCAACGCGATGAACGAGATTCCCGCGGTCGCATGGGTCAGCACGCAGGCAGGACCGACCACGAGGACGGCGTTGCGGAACGCGGAATACTTGTCCTCGCCGGCGATCAGGCGATCGCGCGCCGCGACCGTCAACTGCATCGAATCGGAAAAACTGATGACCATGATGAGCGGCGTCATCACGTTGAGGAACATGTTGAGGCTGAAACCGGCCCAGCCGAGCACGCCCAATGCCAACAGGATCGCAAGCAGCGGCGGAAAGGCCGCGA
>JBDTCP010000103.1:0-12384 GCA_039923555.1 Nitrobacter sp. | reverse complement strand
GATCGGACTTGTGGTGCGTTCGGCGATCGGCCCGGTGGAGCGGCTGCTCAATATGCTCGGCCATCAGCACGCCTGCGCGTCGGCCTATGCGCTGGCGTTCGGCATGAACGTCGCGCTGTGCTTTGCGCTGGTGCCGCGCTATGGCGGCCATGGCGCCGCCGCCGCGACCTCGATGTCGCTGGTGTTCGAGACGGTGCTGCTGTTCTGGATAGTGCGCCGCAAGCTTGGCCTGCACGTTCTGGCATTCGGGAAGCGAAGCTAGGCGTCCCCTTTTCCTCTCTCCCTTTTGGGGGAGAGGAAATCACGCCGCCGTCCAACCGCCGTCGATCGACAGGTTGCTTCCGGTGATCTGGGCGGCATCGTCGCCGCACAGGAACAGCGCCAACGCCCCGACCTGCTCAACCGTCACGAACTGCTTGGTCGGCTGCGCGTCGAGCAGCACGTCGTTGATGACCTGCTCTTTGGTCATGTTGCGCGCCTTCATGGTATCGGGAATCTGTTTCTCGACCAGCGGCGTCCAGACATAGCCGGGACTGATGCAGTTGCAGGTGATCTTGTGGGCCGCAAGCTCCAGCGCCACCGTCTTGGTGAGGCCGGCGATGCCGTGCTTGGCGGCAACGTAGGCCGACTTGAAGGGCGAAGCCACCAGCGAATGCGCCGACGCCGTGTTGATGATGCGGCCCCAGCCGCGCGTCTTCATGCCGGGCACGGCGGCGCGAATAGCATGAAACGCCGACGACAGGTTTATTGCGATGATCGCGTCCCATTTCTCGATCGGAAACTCCTCGATCGGCGCGACGAACTGGATGCCCGCATTGTTGACGAGAATGTCGACCGCGCCGAAAGTCGTTTCGCCGAGCGCGATCATGCCGGCGATCTCGGCGCCCTTGGTCATATCCGCCGGCGAATAGATCGCCTTGACCTTGAACTCGGTCTCAATCGCGGAGCGTTCCTTCTCGATGTCGGCCGGTGCGCCGAAGCCATTGATCACGACATTGGCGCCGGCGCCCGCGAAGGCGCGGGCATAGGCGAGGCCGATGCCGCTGGTCGAGCCGGTCACGACGGCCGTCCTGCCTTTCAAGTTCGCCATCGTCTTCTCCCGTTTGATCCAGCCGTCATGTCCAGGTGCTGCGAGAGTTATTTGTATCAGCGCAAAGGATACGTCGCTTCACGCAACGGTTATCGCTGGTCGGTGGACGCCAGAACCAGCGTCCAGAACACCTTGTATTTGCTGTCCGGAGCATAGGTCGCGGCGATGCCCAATTTTGTGACGCCTTTTTTCAGCATATTCTCGCGATGAGAAGGCGAATCGCGCCAGCCCGAAAAAGCCTCGGCCAGGGTATGATAGCCGGCGCCGACATTCTCCACGGCGAGCGTTGCGGGATAGCCCGCCGCCGCCAGCCGCCGGGGCAGCGGCCCGGCCACGTTGTGGTCCATCTTGTTGCGTTTGGCCATTGCCATCGATTGCGTCTCGGCGACCTTCATCAGGTCGGCATCGACCGTCACCGCGCCAAGGCCGTTGTTGGCCCGATAGCCCGAGATCATCGACGCTGCGACGGCGGCATCGAGCTTGGCTCCGCCATGCGCCATGTCGAGATAAAACGCCGGCTGCTCCGGAGCTACATTCTCGGCGGCGCATCCGGCGAGTGTCAGAACGCCGAGCATCGCGGCAATGGTACGGATCATTTGTAAGTTCCCCAAGTCAGCCAGTTGTTGCACAGCAACCGTGGCTGAAAGGTGAACGATCTCCTAGTATCCCCGATTCCGACGTTCGCATGTCTTTTCCGTAACCTTTGATGGGAACTTCGGAATCAAAGGGACACTAGCATCCTTATGATTCTAGTGTGGTTTTGGTTTAGAAGTTCGCTTGACGGACTCGCTGGGACAATGCAGCAAACTTCTGAACCACCACACTAGTGGAGTGGATTTGACATTCGCTACCCACTTGACCGAAGACGTCAGAGGCGAATGTCAAATCCAAAACTCCACTAGCAACTTGTATTTGCTAGTGGTCCTTTGATTCTAACATTCGCAAAGACGCTCGCTGAAACGGGGTGCGAATGTTAAAATCGGACCACTAGGCTGAATCCGCGAAAATGCGGTAGCGCCGGGGCTGCAGTCCGACAATCTCGCCATTCCGAAGCTCGCGGTCGCGCGGCGCGTCGATTTCAATGACGGTTTCGCCCCGGCCCCCAGACAACGCGATATCGGCCCGCTGGATAGGGCCGAAGGTCCGCACCCGCCGCACGGTTCCCTCAAGGCCGCCCCAGCCGGGCGAACTGATCTGCATGTCATGGCGGCGAACGAACAGCTTCGAGGGCCCCGACCCGCCGCGATCTGCAGCGATATTCAGCGGCGTGTCGCCGAGCCGGACCACGCCGTCATGAACCTCGACCGGCAGGACGATCGATTCGCCGATGAAGCCATGCACGAACGCCGTCCGCGGATTGTCATAGACATCGGACGGCGTTCCGATCTGCTCGATGCGCCCCTTGTCCATCACCACAACGCTGTTGGCGACTTCGAGCGCTTCCTCCTGATCATGCGTCACGAAGATCGAGGTGACGTTGATTTCCTCGTGCAGCGAACGCAGCCAAGTCCGCAATTCCTTGCGCACCTTGGCGTCGAGCGCGCCGAACGGCTCGTCGAGCAACAGAACGCGCGGCTCGATCGCAAGCGCACGCGCCAGCGCGATGCGCTGACGCTGACCGCCCGAGAGCTGGCTGGGATAGCGGCTGGACAGCCAGTCGAGCTGAACGAGGTCGAGCAGTTCCTTGACGCGCGCGCGAATGCCGGCTTCATCCTTGCGAACGGCGCGGGGCTGGACCCGCAAACCGAATGCGACGTTCTCGAACACCGTCATGTGGCGAAACAGCGCATAGTGCTGGAAGACGAACCCGACGTTTCGTTCGCCTGCGCCGCGCGCCAGCGCGTTCTCGCCGTCGAACGAGACCTCTCCGGAATCCGGCCAGTCGAGCCCCGCGATAATGCGCAGCAGCGTGGTCTTGCCGGACCCCGACGGCCCGAGCAGCGCCAGCAGCTCGCCGTGCGGAACCTTGAGATCGACATGGTCCAGCGCGGCGAACGCGCCGAACTTTTTCACGATATTGCGGACTTCAATGGCCACTCGGTCTTTGTCCTTCGTCCAGATGCCGCTCGAGAACGGTCTTCACCACCAGGGTGACCAGCGCCAGCATGGCCAGCAGCGACGCGATCGCGAACGCCGATACGAACTGATATTCATTGTAGAGGATTTCAACCAGCAGCGGCATGGTGTTGGTCTCGCCGCGGATGTGTCCCGAGACGACCGATACCGCGCCGAATTCGCCCATGGCGCGCGCGTTGCACAGCAATACGCCATAGAGCACGCCCCATTTGATGTTGGGCAGTGTCACCCGGAAGAACGTCTGCAGGCCGGACGCGCCAAGCGAAACCGCGGCTTCCTCCTCCTGCGTCCCCTGCTCCTGCATCAGCGGGATCAGGGCGCGCGCGACGAAAGGAAATGTCACAAACGTCGTCGCCAGCACGATTCCGGGAATCGCGAACAGCACGTGAATGTCGTGAGCCTGCAGCCATGGCCCCCAATACCCTTGCGCACCGAACAGCAGCACGAATACCAGGCCGGAAATGACCGGGCTTACCGAGAACGGCAGATCGATCAGCGAGATCAGGAACGTTTTGCCGCGGAATTCGAATTTTGCGATCGCCCAAGCCGCGATCAGCCCGAAAACCAGATTGAGGCCGACCGAGAACACCGCGACCAAAAGCGTCAGTTTGATCGCGGACAGCGCTTCCGGATCCGACAGCGCGGCCAGATAGACGGCGGCTCCCTTGGAAAAGGCCTGCGTGAACACCAGAACCAGCGGCAGGACGACGAAGACCGACAGGAACGTCACCGCCGCAGCGATAATCAGCCATCGCACCGGCCCCGGCTCGGTCCGGGGATTGCGTCGCGCGGCACGGGGCATCACGCGCGTTGCCGACGCGAGGCCGGGATCGGGCGCGATCCGAAGTTGAGGCAAACTGGTCTCCATCGTCATGACCGATCCCTAATGCGCCGGGATGCGGGTCTGCGCCCAACGCTGGATCCGGTTGACCGCGAAGATGATCATGAATGACGCGACGAGCATGACGACGGCGATCGCGGTCGCATCGGCATAACGGAATTCGGACAGCCGGATCACGATCAGCAGCGGCGCGATCTCGGACACGTTCGGCAGATTGCCGGCAATGAAGATGACCGAACCGTATTCGCCGACGGCGCGGGCAAACGCCAGCGCAAATCCCGTCAGCATCGCCGGCATCAGGCTGGGCAATATGACCTTTGAGACGATATGCCAGCGGTTGGCGCCGAGACTTGCCGCCGCTTCTTCGATCTCGGCATCGAGGTCAAGCAGGACCGGCTGCACGGTGCGCACCACGAACGGGATCCCGATGAACACCATCGCGATGAAAATACCGATCGGCGTGAACGCAACCTTGATTCCGAGTTCGGCCAGCGGCGCGCCAAGCCAGCCCTTCTGCGCAAAAAGAGTTGTCAGCGCCACGCCGGCTACCGCAGTCGGCAGCGCGAAGGGAATATCGACGATCGCATCGAACAGCCGGCGGCCGGGAAACCGGTATCGGACCAGCGCCCACACGACGATCATGCCCATCACGAGATTCACGATGGCCGCGCAGAATGCGAGACCGAACGAAATCTTCAGCGCGTTCAGCGTGCGGCGGCTGGTGAGAATGTCCAGGAACTGATCGGGACTGAGTTCGAAAGTCTTCAGAAAGAGACCGGCAAGCGGAATGAGAATGATGACGGACAGCCACGTCAACGTCAGCCCCATAGTGAGACCAAACCCTGGCAACGTGCTTCGTCGTCCCGCTCCTCCGCTCACCATGCCCCCTTCGTTGCGGCGCGACCGCTTCAGTTCTTGTAGATCTGGTCGAAAACGCCGCCTTCGCTGAAGTGCTCCTTCTGCGCCTTGGCCCAGCCGCCGAACACATCGTCAATCGTGAACAACTCGACCTTGGCGAACGCGTTTTCGTATTGCTTCGCGATCTCCGAATCACGCGGACGGTATGAATTCTTCGCGGCTATTTCCTGACCTTCCTTGGTATACCAGTATTTCAGGTAAGCCTCCGCGGCAGCGCGCGTGCCTTTTTTATCGGCTACGGAGTCGACGATCGCAACCGGGGGCTCTGCGAGAATCGAGAGCGGCGGCGCGACGATCTCGAATTTATCCTTGCCAAATTCGCGTTGGGCAAGAAAGGCTTCATTTTCCCACGCCAGCAGCACGTCCCCCACGCCGCGCTCAACGAAAGTCACCGTCGCCCCGCGCGCACCGGTATCGAGCACCGGGACGTTCTTGTACATATCCGCCACGAACTGCTTCGCCTTGTCGGCGGAGCCGTATTTCTTGAGTGCATAGCCCCACGCCGCCAGGTAATTCCAGCGCGCACCGCCGGACGTCTTGGGATTTGGCGTGATGACCGCGACGCCCGGCTTGATCAGATCGTCCCAGTCCTTGATACCCTTCGGATTACCCTTGCGCACCAGAAACACGATGGTGGAGGTATAGGGCGACGAATTGAGCGGCAACTGCTTTTGCCAATCGGCCTTGATCAGGCCCTTCGCGGCTATGGCATCGATATCATAGGCGAGCGCGAGCGTGACGACGTCGGCTTGCAGCCCATCGATCACGCCCCGCGCCTGCGACCCCGAACCGCCGTGCGATTGCTTGATTTCGACGCTCTTGCCGGTTTCCTTTTGGTAAGCCGCGGCGAAAGCCTTGTTGAAATCCGCATAGAGTTCTCGCGTCGGATCGTACGAGACATTCAACAACGACACGTCGGCAGCATACGCAGACCCTGCCCAGATCAATCCGGCAAGAACAACGAAAACACGACGAAGCATTTTAATCTCCATAAGGCCCGATCACGCGACGACCGCCGGAGGCCTATGAATGAAACTCGTCAAACGGCATGCTGAAGTCAACGAAACCACATTTCAATGTTTACGGCGCCGCAGAGTCATTCCTCTACGAAGCCTTCATCGTGTGGATACCGCATTCCGTCTTGGCCCTGCCGCGCCAGCGACCGTCGCGCGTATCCTCACCGGCCTGTGCGCGGCTGGTGCACGGCATGCATCCGACCGAGAGGAATCCCGACGCGACGAGTGGGTGCGGCGGCAGTTTTGCCGACGCATAGATCGCCGCGATCTCCTGCGGCGCGACATTGGCGAACGGATTGAACTTCAGCCGCGCGCCGTCGTCCTCGACCACCGGAATGTCGGCGCGCGAGCCACCCTGAAAACGCTTGCGGCCGTTGATCCAGGCATCGAACGGCTTGAGCGCGCGCGCCAGCGGCTCCACTTTCCGAATGCGGCAGCAGGCATCCGGATCGGAGAACCACAATTCGCGGTCGGGGTCCTCGCGCTTCAGCGCATCCTCGGATGGTTGAATGGAGCGGACATCCTTCAAGCCGAGCGTGGCGATCAATGTGTCGCGATAGGCCAGCGTTTCCTCGAACAGCCATCCGGTGTCGAGGAAGATCACGGGAATGGCCGGATCGACGTCCGCCATCACCTTCAACAGCGCCGCCGACTCCGTGCCGAACGACGACACCAGCGCCAGCCTGTCGCGTCCGACCGTGCGCAGCGCTGCCGCGATCACATCCATCGGCGAGGCTTTGCGCAACGCATCGTTCAACGCCGCCACAGGAGGCAATGCGGGAGTCCCTGTCGCTGACGCCGGTTGTGCCATCGTGCTTGCCGTGACGCTCGTCTGTTCGCGTGGAAAGGTCATTCGGCCGCCATCTGAAATGTCGGCATCGGTTGACCTGGGTTTGAGTTGCGCCATGGCGCCGAGTGCGAGACGACGTCGCCGATCACCAGGATGGCGGGCCCGCCGTCAATTTCACGAACCAGCGCCGGCAGATGATCCAGCGTGCCAACGACGGATTTGGCATCGGGCCGGGTAGCGCGCGCGAATACGCCGACCGGGGTTTCCGGCGAACGCCCGGCGGCCAGCAGGCCATCGCGAACCGCGTTGGCCGCCGTGATTCCCATGTAGACGACCACCGTCATCTTCCGATCGGTCAGCGCCGACCAGTCGACGGTTGCGGCATCCCGCGCCTTGTGCGCGGTAAGGAAGGTGACGCGCAGCGCTTCGTGGCGGAATGTCAGCGGCACTTCGGATTCCGCAGCCGCGCCGAGCCCGGCCGTAATTCCCGGGATAACCGAATAGCTTACATCAGCGTCGCGAAGCGCCTCGATCTCTTCGCCGCCGCGGCCGAAAATGAAGGGATCGCCACCTTTGAGTCGGACGGCCCGCTGCCCTGACTTCGCGGCATCGATCAGCAGGCGATTGATGGCGTCCTGTCCAATGCCGGGCTTGCCGATGCGGCGGCCCACCGGCACGCGCACCGCGTCGCGGCGGGCGCGATCGAGAATCTCCTGGGTAACCAGTTCGTCGTAGAACACGATGTCGGCGTCCTGCAGCGCGCGCAGCGCCTTGATGGTGAGCAGATCCGGATCGCCCGGCCCCGCACCGACCAGCGTGACGCGGCCTTCAACCTCACCAGGAGCCTGAGCGCCCGCATAAGCGGACGGATTGACGATCTTCTTCAGTGAATCCTCTGCGTCATCCAGACGGCCAGCGAGAACCGACGCACCAATCGGGCCATCGACGACACGCTCCCAGAAGCGGCGGCGCAACGGAAATTCAGGAACGCGCGCATGAATGCTTTTGCGCCAGCGCCCGATCAAGGTCGCGAGGTCGCCGATCCGCGCCGGCAACATCGCCTCGATGCGTTCGCGCACGCGTCGCGCTACGACGGGCGACGCACCGCCGGTGCCTATGGCCACCACCACGTCGCCACGGTCGACGATCGCCGGGACGATGAAACTCGAATGCGCGGGATCGTCCATCACATTGACGGGCAGGCCCGCCGCGCGTGCCCGCGCCGCTACGGCAACGCCGAGTTCGCCGGCGCCGGCGCAAAACACCGCAACGATACCGCTCAGATCGATCGTGTGGGGATCGGCGTCCACCCGCTCAATGCGCGATGTGGCGGCGGCATCAAGACCGGCGATCGCAAAGTCGCCGTCGGTTGCATGCCAGCGCACGCGCGCGTCCGCCGCAAGCAACAGCCGCAGTCTGGCCCGAACCGGATCGCCCGCTCCGACCAGAAGGATCGGACCAGCGTGCAGATCGAGAAAGATCGGGAGGAATTTCATTCGGCGCTCCGCTCCCCCGTCTTCGGGGTTGACTGAAATTATTTTCTATTTATGTATCTTGCAAGGTGACTAAAGAGAAAATTATTTCTTCTACACGGCTGCTAAGTATAGAATTTTCGACTTCCAAACACGGCGCACAAGAGATGCATCTTCTCACGCTGCAGAATCCGCAAATTATGGCGGCCGCTGAGCTCGCTGAAGTCTACCGCGAACCAATCAAGGAGCAGGCCATGCAGCCTGAAATGGACCACCTCGACGCGCTTGAAGCGCAGAGCATCTACATCTTTCGGGAGGCCTTTGCCCGCCTGAAGAAACTCGCGCTGCTGTGGTCGCTGGGCAAGGATTCCAACGTGATGATCTGGCTGGCGCGCAAGGCCTTCTTCGGCCGGGTGCCGTTCCCGGCGCTGCACGTCGACACCGAGAAGAAATTCCCCGAGATGTACGCGTTTCGCGATCGTTACTCCAAGGAATGGGACCTCGACCTCAAGGTTGATTACTGCCCGCCGATCGAGGCGATCGATCCGACCTTGCCGCCGGCCGCACGCTCCGCGGCGCGCAAGACCGAGGGTCTGAAGCTTGCGCTGAATAAATACGGCTTCGACGGACTGATCGCCGGCATCCGCCGGGACGAGGAAGCCACCCGCGCCAAGGAGCGGGTGTTTTCGCCGCGCGGCACCGAAGGCGGATGGGACGTGCGCGATCAGCCGCCGGAATTCTGGGATCACTTCAACGCCTCGCCGCCGCCGGGCGCGCACTTACGCATCCATCCGATCCTGCAGTGGACCGAGGCGGATATCTGGGCCTACACCAAGCGCGAGAACATCCCGATCATACCGCTATACCTGGCGAAGGACGGCAAACGTTATCGCTCGCTGGGCGACGCCGACATCACCTCCCCCGTCGCGTCGACGGCGTCGAGCATCGACGAGATCCTGATCGAACTCGACGGCACCAAGATCCCCGAACGCGCCGGGCGCGCACTTGATCATGAAACCGAAGACGCGTTCGAGCGGCTTCGCGTTGCCGGCTATCTCTGACCTGAACAAAAATCGAGCGCTTCCGATGAACATGATTGCCCCTAAGATCGCGCCGAACGCCGCCCTTGCAACGCCGAACGGCACTACCCGTCCCCAGGTTCGCATCGTCATCGTCGGCCACGTCGATCACGGCAAGTCGACGCTGGTCGGACGACTGCTGCATGAGACCGGCAGCCTGCCCGACGGCAAGCTTGAGATGTTGAAAGCCGTCAGCGCCCGGCGCGGCATGCCGTTCGAATGGTCGTTCCTGCTCGACGCGCTGCAGACCGAGCGTGATCAGGGCATCACCATCGACACCACGCAAATCCGCTTCCGCACCCGCTCGCGCGACGTCGTGCTGATCGACGCCCCCGGTCATGCCGAATTCTTGCGCAACATGATCACCGGCGCGGCGCAGGCCGATGGCGCCGTGCTGATTATCGACGCGCTGGAAGGCGTGCGCGACCAGACCCGGAGGCACGGCTACCTGCTGCATCTGCTCGGCATCAAACAGGTCGCTGTCGTCGTCAACAAGATGGACCGCGTCGATTTCAGCGCGGAACGCTTCAACGCCATCCGCGACGAGATTTCCGCGCATCTGACCGGCCTTGGTCTCGCGCCGACGGCGGTGATTCCGATTTCGGCTCGCGATGGCGACGGCGTGGCGGAACGGACCGCCAAGATCGACTGGTACAGCGGGCCCACCGCGGTCGAAGCCATCGACGCGCTGCAACCGGCCCGCCCGCTGGATGAATTGGCGCTGCGTCTGCCGGTGCAGGCAATCTACAAGTTCGACGACCGGCGGATCGTCGCTGGACGGATCGAATCCGGAAGTCTCAAAGCCGGCGACGAGATCGTGATCATGCCGGCCGGCAAGATCGCAAATATCCGCAGCATCGAAGGCTGGCCCTCAAGCCCGACGGGCGCGCAAGGGGCCGGCCGATCCGTCGGCATTACGCTCGATCGTGAGCTGTTTGTCGAGCGCGGTGATGTCATCGCCCATGTCGGGTCGGCGCCGCGCGATACGCGCCGGCTTCGCGCGCGAATTTTCTGGTTGCATGAGACGCCGCTCGCGGCCGGCGCATCCATTCTGCTGCGGCTTGGCAACAAGGAAACGCGCGCCGTCGTCGTGGCGATCGAGAAAGCTGTCGATCCAGGCGAACTGTCGAGCGCCGAGACAAAGGCAATCGCGCGCAATCACGTCGGTGAAATCGACATCTCGCTGGCGCAGCCGCTCGCAGCGGACCCCTACGTCGAGAACCCCCGCACCGGCCGCCTCGTGATCGAGGTCAACGGCCGCATCGCCGGCGGTGGTCTCGTACTCAGCGTCGATGCGGGACAGCGCGCGGTTCCGGTCGACATCGTGCCTGTGGAATCCGCGCTGCGGCCGGACGAACGATCCGCCCGCTATCGTCACAACGGCGCCGTGGTGTGGCTGACGGGGCTGCCCGGTTCGGGCAAATCGACCCTGGCCCGCGCGCTCGAACGAAAACTGTTCGGCGACGGCGGCTCGCCGATCCTGCTCGACGGCGACACGCTGCGCGCCGGCCTCAACGGCGACCTCGGATTCTCTGCAACCGACCGCGCCGAAAATATCCGCCGGCTCGCGGAAGTCGCCACGCATCTTGCCCGCAATGGCCACGTCGCGATCGTTGCCGCGGTCTCTCCGTCGCGTGAGGATCGCGCCGCGGCACGGCGCATCGCCGATACCGCCTTCCGCGAAATCTATGTCGCGACGCCGGCCGATGTTTGCGAGAGCCGTGACCCCAAGGGGCATTATGCCAAGGCGCGCGCCGGCGTGTTGCAGGGCTTCACCGGCATCGGGAATGACTATCAGCCGCCGGAGTCCGTGGAACTGACGATCGATACCTCGTCGTGCGCGGTAGCCGACGCCGCCGACGAAATCGAGCGGATGCTGATCAGAACCGGAATCCTGTTTGACGAACTGACCGACCTCGCCGCCAACATCTGAGCGCGCCCGGACCTCGGGAGGCGCACCTGAGCGGGATCCCCGCCGCGAACCCGTATCGCGGCGACGTAACGATTGGGGTATGTCTGCTACCATTCGACTATTGTGAAGGGCTTCTCACAACGGCGGCTTTAGCGTTAAAAAGCAAGCTGAGCGCGGTATTTTCCAGCGCTCGGCCTTGAAACCGCGCATGATCGCCGTTTCTCGCGAGAAGCCCCCCGACATGACTCGCATTGACGCCCACGGACTGAAGATCACGCCTGTCCTGTTCGATTTTATCGACAGAGAGGCTACGCCCCGGACCGGCATTGACCCGGATGTATTTTGGGCCGGGCTTGCCGCCATCGTCCGCGATCTCGGGCCGAGAAACCGCGACTTGCTCGCGGTGCGCGATACGCTGCAAGCGAAGATCGACGGCTGGCATCGCGCCAACAAGGGCAAACCGTTCGATATGAACGCCTACACGGCGTTCCTGAAAGAGATCGGCTATCTGCTACCCGAACCCGCCACCCATTCCGTCGAGACCGCCAATGTCGACGACGAGATTGGAAAAATCTGCGGACCGCAACTGGTGGTGCCGCTAACCAATGCACGCTACGCGCTGAACGCCGCCAATGCGCGCTGGGGCAGTCTTTATGATGCCTTGTATGGCACCGATGCCATTCCGCACGACGCCAACGAGGCCAAGGGCTATGACAAGGCGCGCGGCGGCAGGGTGATCGCCAGGGCCAAGGCCTTCCTCGATTCCGCCGTTCCGCTCGCGACCGGCAGCCACAGCGACGTGACCGCCTACAGCATCATGTCCGGTCATCTCTCGGCAAAACTCAACAGTGGCAACGCCACAGGTCTCAGATCGGAATCGCAGTTCGCGGGCTATCAGGGCGACGCGGACGCACCGTCCGCGATCCTGCTTGTCAACCACGGCATGCACATCGACATCAGCATCGACCGCAGCCACGCGATCGGCAAGGACGATCCCGCCGGCGTCGCCGACCTGATCCTCGAGGCCGCCGTCAGCACCATTCTCGATATGGAGGACAGTGTCGCGACCGTCGATGCCGAGGACAAGGTCGTGGTCTATCGCAATACGCTTGGCCTGATGAATGGCACACTGCAGGATGCTTTCGAGAAGAGCGGCGAGACTGTTATCCGCGCACTCAACGCCGACCGCG
>JBDTCP010000102.1:0-10082 GCA_039923555.1 Nitrobacter sp. | reverse complement strand
GCCAAGGGCGGCAAGTGGACCTTCGCCGAGCTCAACAAATGGATCGAGGATCCGAAGGGCTACGTCAAGGGCACGTCCATGAGCTTCGCCGGCCTGAAGGCCGAGAACAAGCGTGCCGACTTGGTTGCCTATCTCAATACGCTCTCGAAGAGCCCGGCGCCGCTGCCGAAGTAACGCTCCGCAGGGCAAGTCGGTGAGCAACAGCTAAAGACATCTCATAGAGAGAGTATGTCTGACATTTGGCGAGCGCGAGTCCCGCGCTCGCTTTTGCCGTAGTGGTGGCGTGCCCGTGCCAGCGCGAAGTTATGGTTTTCAAAATAGCGGCGGTCGGGAAACCGGTCTGGAACGGTACTCGGCCAAACGTCATCGGCCTGCCGCGATACTCTACCCCTACGATCGATCAGACGACTACCCGGTGAATTAACCGGGTCTTTCGGCGACGCGCTCGACCGGCTGCATTCGGAGCGGGGCTCTGATATGCGGCGTCATCGCCGTGGCGGCTTCCGACGCCACTTGGCATTCGCGCCGAAGAAACATCGTGATCCGGTGCTCAACGGCTGTCTTGGCATGAGCCAACACTGGGCAATGCATCAGCCGCTTTGCAACAAACTCAAATCTGAACGGACCTAAATTATCTGAACGCCAGGGTTGACGACCAGGCGTAACAGGCCATCACCACATGTTGAGCACTGTACGCGCCTCGTCCGACATGCGGCTGGGATCCCACGGTGGCTCCCAGATGATGGCCACTTTGGCATCGCGGACTCCGGACACGCTCGTGACCGCGTTCTTCACCTGGCCTGGGAGTTCGGCCGCAGATGGACAAGCCGGCGACGTCAGCGTCATCTCGATATTGACCATGCGGTCGTCCTCGATAATGATTTTGTAAATCAGACCAAGCTCGTAAAGATCAGCGGGAATTTCCGGATCGTAAACCGTCTTCAGCGCGCCGACGATTTCCTCGCCCATGCGCGCCATTTCGTCAGCCGGGATGCTCGATGGCCGATCGGCCGCCGCGTCGGTGGCGGCACCGCCGCCGCCAACGGGGAGATCGCTTTCCGGTCCAGCTACTTTCGCTTCATCCATCATTATGAATACTCCTGCGCTTTGACGAACGGCTTGCGCTAGACCGCGGCGCGCGTGGTTGACATGGGTTCTGGCTCGGATTTGTCGTCCGCCGCTCATCCCATGTAGGCCGTTGAATCAATCGAACGTCGTGAAAGCGTTCGTCAATGCAGCCGTTTAGGCAGCATCCTTTACATAGCGCAGTTGCAAGCCTTCTCCAAGCGGCAAGAAAGCGTTCGTTATCAGCTTCTCCGGTACTCCACCGCACCGCACACGAGCGCGGGGAGGGCGCGGCAAAGCTGTGGCTTGAACGTCAAAAAATATGCTCTCCGGATGACGATGGTGGTGGCCAAGGCGATGTCACGTTCGCCTTGGGCGAACGAAAGAGTAACTTGTCTGCTTATGCACAGGACAGCCGTTGCCCGTAGCGGCCGTGTTCTGCCATGTGGGCCACCGCTTCTTTCCGGCCTCGTCTTGGCGCGGTGATCTGAAGTTCCTTAGTTGGTCAGCGGAAGAAACCGCATCGGAATTAGACGGTTACCCGGATTTTCCGGATGGCTTACCCGGCTGGATTGACTTCAAGCAGCGTCCTGGCCTGCTGAAAGACAGTCGCAGAATGAGGCATGTTGGGTGCCAGTGCGGGGGCTGCCGGTCCCGGAATCGAAGCGACGCTACTAGGCGTGTCGTGGGAATAGAGTTGACGCGAACGCCGATGCCGTGGTAAATTCCAACTACCAATAGCACCGTTGGATCGTTGGACAAATATACGCAACCGCCTATCGTGAGTGAGACATCGGCGGAACGAGTTCGCATCGCGGGTATTATTATTGATGTGGGGAATGCGTAGTCCCAACCAGAGGAGCCCTTCATGTGCGACTACAGTCTGCATCACGTTTCCTCCCGACCTGCCAAGGTCGCCGATAAGCTGGTTACGATGGAGCTTGCGAAAGCGCACGTGCGCGGCTTTGCCGCCGTTGGCGAGCTCGGCCCCCAGCTGGTAATTCATGACAGCCCGCCGGAAGTGGCGGTCTGCCTGCTGCCCGGAACGGAGCTCGCCTTCGACGAGAACGTTCAGTACGAACGCCCCATAAGTTTTTTTGGCCTGAAGTTCTCGGGCAAGGCTCGACTGGATCACAAGGTTGCGAGCTTCCGGAAGGTTGATGAGGATAACCTGTACGTTCAGCATGACGCGTTGGAATTCCCCAACGGACAGGTTCTGAAGATCGCGCAACTCGTCGCTGGGCAAACAGCTACGGTATTGCAGTTGCCCATCAACCAGCATGACGACCACGATCATGAGCATGTCGGCCATCGGCGCGCGCGCGATTCGCGGCTTGTCCTGAACCGGACGGCCCGGGCGGGAAGATTTGTTCCGAACCAGGGCGCGGTGATGTTGTGGGATACTTGCCGCGGCAAGGCCATTGATCTCTCGATTTCGCTGGCGGAGTCATTCCAGCGCATGACGGCTCCCAAGGCACGTCCGGTTCATGCTGCCATGCCAGATATTGGTGGCAAGATCGAGCTGAGCTTCGAAAATGGCATACCTACTCTGACGTCGCCGGCGAAGCCCGCGGGTCAGAAGCCCGAGAAGATCGGAGCGTAATCCTGCGGTCTATTCGCCAGCTGGGCGATATTTGATCGGTAGGATGCTAGGATGACGTTGGCGGTCCTAACCGGCAGCGTCGGTTGGCGCCAGCGACAGAGTGGCCATTGCCCGAAGTGGCTTTGATGTTTGCTTTAGCGATAGGTTGGGTTGTTCCCGCTACGCGGAAATCCAGCCGCTTGCGGAACTATTATCCAGAATGACGCTGAATCACGCCGGCCTCGGTCCGAGGGCGGCGTTCGTCATTAGAGCGATTGGTCGCTGGGACACGCGAAGCGGTCTCACGCTTTGTCTCGACAAACAATCCCTCCCTAACGAGGCCGACTCTGCTGCGCCCGTTGACGCTTTCTGGTTCGAATGCAGCGCCGATATCGGAACGTCCGGATCGTCGGTGTTGACGCGGTCTCCTCAATTGCGGTTACGCGATCCGTCCGCATCCTATCGGTTAGTGAATCACCGTCCTTTATTCCCTGAGCTGCCATGCCAACGCTGTTGGCTACGTTTCGTGCGAGCCGGGGGATGGGCTGGAAACAGCTGCCGGGTTTCATGAGGACCAATTCCTGGCCGAACAAGAGATCGCAACGCCTAGTGCCAGATTCGCTGCGAGCGGCGAGTTTCCAGGCTCCAAAGCGATGTTCTCCGCTGCTTATTCCTTCCAAAGCTATTGGCGGGTATCGACGGACGGTTTGGAACGGCGTTTCTCGTCCTCGGCCGGACGATCGCTTGCAAAATTTAATAGAAGCGACCGAAATGCTGCAGCCTTGCGCAATCAGGCAGCGCTACCAGGCGGTCGGGGTTTCGATTCGCTTGTGAGGATAAAGCGTTTTCTGCGCGTCCCGGTGAGGACCAGTCGTTCAAACGACAGCGTGGTTTCGGGTGCTAGACGCCCACATTTTGATTCACGTTCCAAGATGTGGGCGTTCAGCAATAGCCGGGACATGACGATACAATCAAATCCCCCTTAGTCGTCGTCCGACGCACCGTTCGGTCGCCTGCAGCAGGAGAATCGAAAATGTGCCAGCGGCGTGTCGGTCGCAACGCGAAATGCGGCGAAGAGCCGCCATGGCGTTGTTCGGCTGCGGCGTGATATGGAGGCGGCAAGGGCTTCCGTCGAAAGCTAACGGGTTTCTGTCAGTCGTCGGAGTGTGCTGGTCGCTCGCTCACCTGAAACTCTTCGTCGCAAATGGAGTTGATGCGAAACCCGATGCCGCATAGTATGTCGTACTGCACTGTCTGCTTGGCCTGATTCAACAAAATTAGGGATGTCGCCTTAGAATGCATGCTCTATTGAGAATCGTCGGAGTTATTTCCTTGATCGCGGGCCTGGGCTTTATGGGACAGGGCTTTCGCTTTTTTGCCTATCCCGACGACGGCATCATCACCAGGCATACCGAGTGGGTCTATTATGGCGCCGCGATAGCCGTGGTCGGATTTTTGCTCATAATCTTCTCACGACCGTCCGAGGAACCATAGAGTCGGGATGCGGCGCAGCAGATCGAGCGGATCTGTTTCCGCCTCTTTCGTCTGGCGCCGCCCTATGGCTCAATCGTAATTCAGTTTCTCATCGGTAAGGTCGAGAACGGGTACGCCCGGCGGCAACTCTCGCCGCGACGGGTCCGCTGTACAAAATCGTCTACCGTCGCCGGCGCGATGCGGGGCCCTAGAGCGGGATGAGTTGTCGATAAAGCGTTTCAACGCTTCATGGCCGGGCATAGCCGTTCGAAGAATGGCGTCGCTTCACTCGCCTATGTCACGGCTATCCACGCCTGTGATCGGATTCGCGTTTCAAGGCGTGGATGCCCGGCATAAAGTCGGACATGACGATTCAATCAAACCTCATCCAGTGACGGTAGCGCCGTGTTACCGCGGCAAAGGACCCGAACCCGGTCCGTCGTCCCCGCGTAGCCGTTCCTGACGATGCTCGCATCAGCGCTCGGCACCGCCAGTACGGCGCCTCGGGCACGTTTCACCCGCCGCGTTGCGCCATTCCGCTCCAAAAACAGCAACGTAGTTTCGCCGAGTACGACAACGGTGAGACGGTCACGGACGTTGGCTCGACGACCGCATAACACCCGGCGGGCCGGGCCGGGTGCGTGTTTCGCCGACGGATATCAGGCGGCAGGTACGCTGATAGTTAAGCGATGATGCAGCTCTCGAACCCTTCGGAGATCAACTTTTCCGGTAGATTGCGTCCGATGAAAACGATACGGCTCTGGCGCTTTTCGTCCTCTTTCCAGGGCCGCTGATGGTCGCCATCAATAATCATGTGCACGCCCTGGAACACGAAGCGCTCATCGTCGCCCTTGAAGGCAAGGATGCCCTTGCAACGTAAAATATTCGGGCCTTCCTTCTGCACGAGGTCTTCTACCCAAGGAAAAAATTTGTCCGCGTCGAGCGGCTTGTCGCTTTTGAGCGAAATCGATTGCATGTCCTCGTCGTGATAGTGCTTGAGTCCGCCATGGTGGTCGGCAGATTTGTGGTCGTGATCATGGCCATGATCGTGATGGTGGTCATGTCCATCACCGTTCTCCTTGCCTTCTAGGAACGCCGGTTCGATCTCGAGGATGCGATCGAGATCGAATGCGCCGCGTTCCAGAACATCCGACAGCGCCACTTGGCAGCGCTGGGTATGATGCACCCTGGCGTAAGGATTGATGGCGCGGATGCGCGCTTCGACTTCACTGAGTTCGGCGGCGGAGACAAGATCGGTCTTGTTGATCAGGATCACGTCGGCGAACGCGATCTGGTTCTTGGCTTCCGGGGCGTCCTTGAGCCTGTCGTTGAGCCACTTGGCGTCGGCGACGGTGACGACCGCGTCGAGCTTGGTCTGCCGCCCGATGTTCTCATCAACAAAGAAGGTCTGCGCCACCGGCGCCGGATCGGCGAGCCCTGTGGTCTCCACGATGATGCCGTCGAAGTTACCCTTTTTCTTTTTCATCAGATCGCCGAGGATGCGCATGAGGTCGCCGCGCACGGTGCAGCAGATGCAGCCGTTGTTCATCTCGAACACTTCCTCGTCGGCGCCGACGACGAGGTCATTGTCGATGCCGATCTCGCCGAATTCATTGACGATGACGGCGTATTTCTTGCCGTGATTTTCGGACAGGATGCGGTTGAGCAACGTGGTCTTGCCGGCGCCGAGATAGCCGGTCAGCACGGTGACGGGGATTTTGTCAGCCGCCGGAATTTTATCAGTCATTTCATTCCTCCGCTGGCCTGCCTACACAGGCAACCAGGCCGCCTTGCATAAATTTACCGCGAGACACTTGCCTCGGCGTCGGTCTGTGGACTGTCGCTTGATCGAGGCCGACATGACGCCGGCACCGCGTCATTGACGCGAGTGCCCGGTCCTTGCGCTTCGCGGATGTTTCGCTTTCCGCGCAACACGCTTAGCGGGCAGGACCATTCACCGTCAGGCTGGCGGTGGCAAGTAGAAAGATGGCGAGTTGCGCCATACCGGAACATTGCAGAGTTCTTATTTCGAACCAACCAAGCGCCGAACACAATAAGAACATTCATTTGGCGCGCATCCGCTCCGCTTGGCGCGCGCAGTCTATTCCTACTGCGTTGCTCAGATATCCTTCCGCGAAGGCAGGATCGAGCACGGACAAGCGCGTGCTCGCATGGAGCGAATACCCATCGATCACCTCGGTCTTTGCGAGACAATTTGTTAAGGTTCCGCATCCGATTTGCCGATTGCGGTCTCCTTAAGTGTCGACCTTCTTCGCCGCATCCGACTGCGTGCCTTCGATTTCGCGCGTGAGTAGCCCGGCGCTCAACAGCCCAGCAACGAAAATGTCGGGGCTGACCGTCGAAACGGGAACGCCTTGCTCGTACAGGCGATCCGCGACCGCCTCCATGTAGGCCCGATCGCTGAGATTTTGTTCGTTCCAACTCGCCTCACGCAAGAGGCGGACTATATCGGGCGATGTTTCGCCTTCAATCACCACCCCTTCTTGGGTACGGTATCGCATCGATGTTTCTCCTTGGGCCGCCGCTTCTGAGCTTATTCATGGAGGCGACTTGATCAGGCTTGGTCAGCCGTTCGTATGAAGAAATTCTAGATCTGTCAAAATCGGACAGATCGCAATCGTCCGGCGCAAGGAGCTCTGCCAGCTGCTGCAGGCTCTCGCGGTCGTTACACCAGTCAATCCGAATCAGGATTCAGCATGTCGCAACGACGCGCGACGTGTCCCTCTTGGGGATCACGATTCCTCCGGGAGCACGACCATTTCGCCGTCGACGACCTGATATTCCGCAAGAAGCTCCGGGGTGGCTTCCGCAGTTTGCTTGATTTCCGCGTCGGGAAGGCACTCTTTGACCGCTCGGACAGCGTCGTCTTTGTCTGAAATGGCGACAAGGATGAGTTCCTGGCGCAATGCACCACTGGCGCCTCTCCCAGGTCTTGTAGTGCTGATCTTCCAACCCTTCATCATGCCTTAGTATGGCATAGGTTCTCGCGCGCGTACATATTCCGGTTGGATAATCTCTGCATGCCGCTTAGCTCTCCGAAAATGACCCGATTGCTGCGCTATCGGATGGACGCTCCTGGTTCGATCATATTGCATCGCAATAAAACCGAGGCGTGGCCGCATATTTTCCTTTGTGACGATCGATGACCTGCTGCGCCTTGGAGTCCGATCCGCCGGTTCTACCTAGGGCAATAGTGACTCGGATGCGGATTGCGGGCCTGCTGCTGCACATATCCGCCATAACCATTGAACCACAGGTCCCGCAATCGTAAACGTGCGGCCTTCGCCCGAAGAGGTTATCTAATGTCGGAAACTGCGCTGAGCGCACTCGTCAACGTGTTGAACCGCCCCGTCCATTTCCCAAAGTTTGACCAGACTGGGTGTCTCTTCATCGGGGAGGCGCCAAAGCCGTTTGTGGCGCCGATACTGGACATTGAGGAGAACGATCCATCGGTCTTGGAAAAAGAACTCATTTTCATTGAGGCGTCCGCAGCGGTCGGGAAGAGCACGCTGGCGAGACAATTGTCGGCGACGCTCAAGGCGCCAATCCTCGACCTGGCCAAGGTCGCCGTTTCGGCCGGCTCTCTTCGGACTCTGCTCGCTGATCTGGAAGCCGCGGACAAAAGCGATCCCTTAGCCGCATTTCATGAGGGTAGGATTCCAGTGATCGTGGATGCCCTTGACGAAGGGCGATTGTTGTCGAGCGAGACGGGCATCGAACAGTTTCTTATATCGACCGCCGAGCTTTTGCGGAGCAACCGAACTGTTACCTCGCGGCCTAAGCTTATTTTCTTGGGGAGATTTGAGTCGACCGAATTGGCGCGGCAACAGATCGAACTCAACGCGCCAGGAATGACGCACATCACGGCCAATGTCGAATTCTTCGACAAAGAGGGAGCCGAGCAATTGATCCACGCCTATGCGGCGACGGCTGCCAGACCCGGCTCCTACTATCAGCAGCACCTGGAACAGGCGCGAGACTTTATCGCCACCTTCTTTGACGCAATCGAAACCTTTCTTGGTTTGCCGGCGGGGGAATTGTGGCAGAACGAGCGAGGCAAGGTGTTTGCCGGCTACGCGCCGGTGCTGGCGGCATTGGGCTCGATCCTGGCCGCGATCGATGATTTCACCAATGTGGCCAAAAATCTCAAAGCAGATGGAGGCCGCGAAGCATGGGGAGTGATAGAGGCGGTTCTGTACGAAATTCTAGGTCGCGAACAGGATAAGTTGCGAGACGTACTGAGCGAGCAATGCGAGTCGGCGCTGCCGAATTCAGTTTATGATGTCGAGGAGCAATTGTCACTGCTTGCTCAGTATGTCAGTTCGAAGCCGCTGGAGGGCGCCGGTCGCGTCAGGCTCTCGCCGCCGGACATGGAAAAATACAGAGAAATGGTCCGAACCTATCTACCGCATCATCCCTTCATGCGGCGACACGAATTTGGAGATGCCGTCCTGGGTTCGGCCAGTGTGTCGCGCGCCGTTTATCACGGCAAGTCGATTTCCCGAGAGCGCCTGATAAGCCTGTCGCGACAATGGCGCCAGTCGGCGCCAACGCGTCAGCCGTCGCGTTGATCGTGCGGGGCAGGACAGGTCCTCCCAAATCCTCCCAAAGTCGATCGGTCGTGTCTGCCGAAACGCCTATGTTCACGGGGCTAAGCGGCCTGTTGCGATCATCCACCACTGCGGCGCCCGCAATCCGGTGATGGCATCATAGTCATCATAGGGCTTGATATCGAGAACAGGCGTACCGTCGTAGGCATCCAGCGCTTTGACGGTCAGAACGTTCTTGTCGCGTTTCAGCAACTCGACGATGGCCAGTCCGATCGGATTGGGTCGTTCCGAGCCGCGGGCGCAGAACACACCCACTTCCGGCAGGTCGGCGCGATGTCGGGGATGCACGGTCAACCGATCGGGCTTTTCGTCATGCTGATCCATCCAGGACAGGATGATCAGGTGTGACCATTCCTCAATGCCATTCAGGGCTGCCGCAAAGTCCTCGCGCACGACGATTTCCGCGACAATGTCGCGGCGGGATATTCGTGCGCCGCCTTTTCTATATTGGCTGCGCACGGTCGCGATGGATTGCATGCAAATCGTCATTGGAAACACCGGTGCGTATGACTTGCTTATTCTGTCGAATGACCACCCGAGCGTCAACGCACCCCCGTCGCGATCTTGGTAAATCGATGCGATGGGCGACGTTCAAGGGAAGGCCGAACGCGCCGAACAGAACAAGGAGATGTCGCTTGCAGCCCAGATCTTCCTGTCGCGTCAAAGCCGTTGCGGCCGAGCAAAGAGATCTACTGATTGAACAACCTTGGTTACTTTTTTTGAACAGCTTTGGTACTCTTGACTATCGCGGCATCGGCTCGCGGCGCGCCATCCCCCTCGCGCATCTCGACATTGAGCACGTCGTGGGAGCATGTATCCGAATCCGACAGCATTAAAATGGAATGTGCCACGCGCTTTGCTTTTAGGATTCAGCGGTGTGCATTGCGCTTGCGCAAAACTCTTCGACCGGAAATTCGGTATACGGTCAAAAATGTAAGAAGATCTAGCTGGCGATTGCGCGATCGAAGCGGTCATGGATGATCGTGGCGCGAACGTTTGCGGATTGACTTAAAAACATCGACAAGGTGCTGGATGATGCCACGGAGATGCAATCAGTTTTCGTGATCTAATGGTTTCTCATCATTGCCGCATAGCAGCATGAACAGAGGCTTGCATCTTAAAATATACTCCTTTAAGAAACCGCGTACGTAACGCGCTTGTAAGGCCCGTATCGAAGGCTGCCAGGTGCTGATTTCGGAATTTGGACAAGGAGCGCGAGCGGCATGAAGATGTCGAGAGGCCAGTTTGGCCGCCGGTTTCTGGGGTTAGGGTTTGCTGGAGCGGCGGTTGCCGCGGGTGGAACGGCTTCTGCCGAAGAGGTAATCGGTCAG
>JBDTCP010000101.1:0-10885 GCA_039923555.1 Nitrobacter sp. | reverse complement strand
ACCTACGACACCTACATGCTGGCCCATAGCACCGGCAGTGCGATGGTGAAGGCCGGCGGAGACAGCTGGTTCTTCGTCACGGCAGATTACGCGTTCGGCCATGCGCTTGAGAACGATACCACCGCAGTGGTCAAGGCTGCCGGCGGCAAGGTGCTGGGAAGCGTCAACGTGCCGCTGAATACGCCTGACTTCTCATCGTATCTGCTGCAGGCCCAGGCATCGAAGGCCAAAGTGATCGGGCTTGCCAATGCTGGTGGCGACACGACGAACTCGATCAAGCAGGCGGCGGAATTCGGTATCGTCAAAGGGGGCCAGAAATTGGCTGGCCTGCTGATGTTCCTGACCGACGTTCATGCGCTCGGTCTGAAAACGGCACAAGGCCTCAGCCTCAGCGAGACTTTTTACTGGGACATGAACGATGGCACCCGGGCGTTCTCGAAGCGGTTTGGCGAACGCATGAAGAATCATGCCATGCCGACGATGGTGCAGGCAGGCGTTTATTCGAGCCTGCTGCACTACTTCAAGGCGCTGGAAGCCCTCGGCGGCAATCCGCACGACGGCGCCAAGGTCGTGGCCGAAATGAAAAAGCTGCCGACCGACGATCCCCTGTTCGGCAAGGGTTCGATCCGCATCGATGGTCGCGGAATTCATCCGGCCTACCTGTTCGAAGTCAAGACGCCGTCGGAGTCGAAAGGCGAGTGGGATCTGTACAAGCTGATCGGTACCACGCCGGGCGATGAGGCCTTCCGGCCGCTGTCGGAAAGCAAGTGCTCGCTGGTCAAGCATTAACGTTGCGGGTGCCCCGGCGGCGCTGAGCCGTCGGGGTGCCGTCACACACCGCTTTGAACTCGAGCGCAATATGTCGATCAACCTTCAGGCCCTTTCCGCGCAACTTCTGGTCGGGCTGATCAACGGCTCGTTCTACGCGCTGTTGAGCCTCGGTCTTGCCGTGATCTTCGGCATGCTCAACATCATCAATTTCGCGCACGGCGCGGTCTACATGATGGGCGCGTTCTGCGCCTACTTCCTGCTCAACGTCTTTGGGATCGGCTACTGGCCGGCGTTGATCATTGCACCGATTCTCGTGGGCATCTTCGGCATGATCCTCGAGCGGACCATGCTGAAATGGCTGACCGGGCTGGATCATCTGTATGGACTGCTGCTGACCTTCGGTCTGGCGCTGATCATTCAGGGCGTGTTTCAGAACTATTTTGGTTCTTCCGGTCTGCCCTATGCCATTCCAAGCGAATTGCAGGGCGGCTTGAATCTCGGCTTCATGTTCCTGCCGATCTACCGCGCATGGGTGATCGTGTGTTCGTTGGTGGTCTGTATCGCCACCTGGTATCTGATCGAGCGAACGCGGCTCGGCGCTTATTTGCGTGCGGCGACGGAGAATCCCACACTGGTGCGCGCATTCGGCATCAACGTGCCGCGCATGATCACTCTGACCTATGGACTCGGCGTCGGCCTCGCGGCGCTCGCCGGCGTGCTGTCGGCACCGATCAACCAGGTGCGGCCGCTGATGGGGGCGGACCTGATCATCGTGGTGTTCGCGGTGGTGGTGATTGGCGGCATGGGATCGATCATGGGATCGATCATCACAGGATTTTCGCTCGGCATCATCGAGGGATTGACGAAGTATTTTTATCCCGAGGCGTCCAATACGGTGGTCTTCGTGTTCATGGTGCTGGTGCTGCTGGTGAAGCCGGCGGGATTGACGGGACGGGCGGCGTGACATGACAGCATTGACCGACGCTCCCATTCGGACCGCAAAAAGCCGCGTCATCGGCGACGAGATGATTGTTTTCATCCTCATGACGGCCTTGCTGGCCATCGTTCCGCTGACCGGGATCTATCCGTACTTCGTGATGCAGGGGCTTTGCTTCGCGCTGCTCGCCTGCGCGTTCAATCTGCTGGTCGGCTACGGCGGCCTTTTGTCGTTCGGCCATGCGATGTTTCTCGGGACAGCCGGTTACGTCAGCGCGCACGCTCTGAAGGTATGGGGTTTTTCGCCCGAACTCGGGATCGTCGCGGGCGTCATCGCAGCCGGCTTGCTGGGCGTCGTCACCGGCGTTGTCGCCATTCGCCGGCAAGGCATCTACTTCGCGATGATTACACTGGCGTTGTCGCAGCTTCTTTATTTCATCTATCTGCAAACGCCGTTCACCCATGGCGAAGACGGCATTCAGGGAGTTCCGCAGGGAAAGATGTTCGGGTTCCTCGACCTGTCGCATCCGGAGACGCTCTACTATGTCATTTTGGGCGGATTTCTGCTCGGCTTCCTGGTGATCTATCGCGCCATCAACTCGCCGTTCGGCGAAGTGCTGAAGGCGATCCGGGAGAACGAGCAGCGCGCGATTTCGCTGGGCTACAAGACCGACCAGTACAAGCTTCTGGCCTATATCCTCTCCGGCACGCTCGCCGGCCTCGCCGGATCGCTCAAGGTTGTTCGTGGCGCAAAATGCCTCGCTGACTGACGTCCATTGGACGATGTCGGGCGAAATCGTGCTGATGACGCTTGTCGGCGGCCTCGGTACCGTATTCGGGCCGGTGGTCGGCGCCTTCGTGATCGTCGCCATGCAGCAGTACCTGGCCGGTTTCGGGCAATGGGTCACGGTGATTCAGGGCGCGATCTTCGTTGTCTGCGTGCTGACCTTCCGCCGCGGTGTGGTCGGCGAAATTGCTCATTATTTCAAGCGATCCCTGTAAAAACACATCGCGGGCGGAGCCTCCCGAGGTCGCACAAACCGGTGGATGATCCCGCCGGTGGGGACGCGGATTGCCCCCCTTTCCCGGAAATGGTTTATGACACCACCAGTCTGACCTGGATGGGCCACCCGGTTCCCCTCTGCATAGTGGATGCTGTGATGCTGCGTTTGTTTCGGTCCTTTCTGCCGAAAGAGGAGCGTTTTTTCGACCTGTTCGCCCGCCATTCGCAGACGGTTGTGCAGGGCGCACACGCGCTTCAGGGCATGTTGAACGGCGGCGACGAAACGCCGGTGTTTTGCCAGCGCGTCAGCCAATTCGAGAACGACGCCGACGGTATTACCCGCGAGGTGCTGACCGCGGTCCGCCGTACCTTCATCACGCCGTTCGACCGCGTCGACATCAAGAACCTGATCACTTCGATGGACGACGCCATCGATCAGATGCAGCAGACCGCGAAGGCTGTGGTGCTGTTCGAGGTACGCATCTTCGAACCGCCGATGCGGGAAATCGGCACACTGATCGTGGAATGCGCCAATCTGGTCGGCCGCGCGCTGCCGCTGCTCGAGTCGATCGGCAACAACGTCGCAATGCTGACGGCGATCACCGAAGAACTCGGCAAGCTCGAAGGCCGTGTCGATGATCTGCACGATATCGGGCTGAAGGAGCTTTTCCTGAAGCACCGTAACGCCAATACGATGGACTTCATTGTCGGCGCCGAAATCTACGATCACCTTGAGAAGGTCGCCGATCGCTTCGACGACGTTGCCAACGAGATCAACAGCATCGTGATCGAACAGGTATAGGGCAGGGCCGCGCAGTGGACGCCACGCTTGGTCTTCCGATTCTGGTCGGTCTGATTGCAGTCGCGCTGCTGTTCGACTTTTTGAACGGGCTGCACGACGCGGCGAATTCGATCGCGACTATCGTGTCGACCCGTGTGCTGCGGCCGCAATACGCGGTGTTGTGGGCGGCATTCTTCAATTTCGTCGCGTTTCTCGTATTCGGTCTGCACGTTGCCAACACCATCGGCACCGGCATCGTCGAACCAAGCGTGATCGACCCGCACGTGATCTTTGCTGCTCTGGTCGGCGCCATGGTCTGGAATCTGATCACCTGGGCGCTCGGAATTCCGTCGAGCAGTTCGCATGCTTTGATCGGCGGATTGCTCGGCGGCGGCATCGCCAAGGCGGGCCTTTCGACCGTGGTGTGGAGTGGATTGTCGAAGACCTTGCTGGCGATCGTCCTGTCGCCATTGGTTGGCTTTCTGCTGGCACTCGTACTGGTCGCCATCGTGTCGTGGGCGTCGGTTCGGTCGACGCCGTTCGCAGTCGATCGCGCGTTCCGCACCTTGCAGTTCTTTTCCGCGTCGCTCTATTCGCTGGGTCATGGTGGCAACGACGCGCAGAAGACCATGGGCATCATCGCGGTGCTTCTCTATTCGCAAGGCTATCTCGGCACCGAGTTCAGCATCCCGTTCTGGGTGGTGTTGTCCTGTCAGGCGGCCATGGCGTTGGGAACGCTGATGGGCGGCTGGCGGATCGTACGGACAATGGGCCTGCGCATTACCAAGCTGACGCCGATGCAGGGTTTTTGCGCGGAGACCGGAGGCGCGGCGACGCTGTTCGTGGCGACGTTCCTCGGCGTCCCCGTGTCGACAACCCACACCATCACCGGCGCCATCGTAGGCGTCGGCGCGGCGCGGCGGCTGTCGGCGGTGCGCTGGAACGTCGCGAGTTCCATCGTCTATGCCTGGGTCATCACCCTCCCTGCATCGGCGATTGTCGCCGCGCTGGCGTACTGGGCGGTGGCGTTCGTCAAGTGACGATTTTCAGTCCGGCGATACCGGCGACGATGAGGCCGATGCAGGCGAGCCGCATGACAGTGGCGGGTTCGCCCAGCAGCCAAATACCCAACAGCGCGGTTCCGACCGCGCCGATGCCGGTCCAGACCGCATAGGCGGTGCCGATCGGCAGCGTCTTGAGCGCGAGCCCGAGCAGCGCCATGCTGACGGCCATGGCCGCCAATGTCAGCACCGACGGCACCAGCCGCGTGAATCCCTCAGTGTATTTGAGGCCGATCGCCCAGCCGACTTCCATCAATCCGGCGACGAACAGCATGAACCAGGCCATGACGAACCTTCCTTGAAAAGGGCAGGGTCGTCCCCGCGCATGTTGGGCTGATGGAAGGCCGTCCTTCCCGTTATTATATGAGGCTGCGAACGCTGGTCCGCAACCGCGCTTTGCCCCGCAAATCCCCTTGATCCGGCCGGTTTTCCCTGCCACACGCTCGCTGATGTCCGACCTGGCCCTGCACACTGAATCGACTTCGCGTTCGCCGCTGGCGGCGGAAGTGGCGCGCCGGCGCACCTTCGCGATCATCTCGCATCCCGACGCCGGCAAGACCACGCTGACGGAAAAGCTGCTGCTGTTCGGCGGCGCCATCAATCTCGCCGGACAGGTCAAGGCCAAGGGCGAGCGGCGCAACACGCGCTCCGACTGGATGAAGATCGAGCGCGAGCGCGGCATCTCGGTCGTCACCTCGGTGATGACTTTCGAGTTTGAAAATCTGGTTTTCAATCTGCTGGACACGCCGGGCCATGAGGACTTTTCCGAGGATACTTACCGCACGCTGACCGCGGTGGACTCCGCGGTCATGGTGATCGATGCGGCCAAGGGCATCGAAGCGCGGACCCGAAAGCTGTTCGAGGTCTGCCGTCTCCGCGACATTCCGATCATCACCTTTATCAACAAGATGGATCGCGAGAGCCGCGATACGTTTGATTTGCTCGATGAGATTGAAAAGACGCTGGCGCTCGACACCACGCCGATGACCTGGCCGGTCGGGCGCGGCCGCGACTTCCTCGGCACTTACGATGTTGCGACCGGCGGTATTCGGCTGCTCGAAGGCGGCGGCGCCAAGACCGGCGCGGCCGAGCAGATCGACATCGCCGATCTTGCCGGACGCAATGCCAATCTGAACGTCAACGAGATCAAGGACGAACTGGCGCTGGTGACCGAAGCCTGCAAGCCGTTCGAACTCGACGCGTTTCGCGAGGGGCATCTGACACCGGTGTATTTCGGCTCGGCGCTGCGCAATTTCGGCGTTGGCGATCTTTTGGAGGGACTGGGCAAGTTCGCTCCGCCGCCGCGCGCGCAGGAGAGCAACCTGCGCAAGGTCGAGGCCGACGAGCCGCGCATGACGGCCTTCGTGTTCAAGATTCAGGCGAACATGGATCCCAATCATCGCGACCGCATCGCCTTCGCCCGCCTGTGTTCAGGCAAGCTGACGCGCGGCATGAAGGCGAAGCTGGTTCGCACCGGCAAGCCGATGCCATTGTCGTCGCCGCAATTCTTCTTTGCGCAGGATCGCGCGATTGCGGACGAGGCGTTCGCCGGCGACGTGGTCGGTATTCCCAATCACGGGACGTTGCGGATCGGCGATACCCTGACCGAAGGCGAAGATGTCACCTTCGTCGGCGTGCCCTCGTTCGCACCGGAAATTGTCCGCCGCGTGCGGCTGACCGATGCGATGAAGGCGAAGAAGCTGAAAGAAGCCTTGCAGCAGATGTCGGAGGAGGGCGTCGTGCAGGTTTTCCGGCCGCGCGACGGCGCCCCCGCGCTGGTCGGCGTTGTCGGCATGCTGCAGCTCGATGTGCTGAAAGCGCGCCTCGATGCCGAATATTCGCTGCCGGTGGATTTCGAAATCAGCGAATTCCAGCTCGCGCGCTGGATTTCATCCGATGATCGCAAGAAGCTCGATGCCTTCATCGCCGCCAACGGGTCGGGTGTCGCCGACGATGTCGACGGCGATCCGGTATTCCTGGCCAAGAACGAGTTCTACCTCGGCTACACGAAAGAACGCGCCGAGGGCATCGTGTTTTCGAACGTCAAGGACGTGAAGAAGACCGCGTAAGGAGGAAGCGATGGGACTTTCGGTGATGATTGCGGGCCTTGTTCTATTCCTCGGCGTGCACTTTGGTATCATGCAGCGCGATCTGCGTGCGCGGCTGATCGCGTCTTATGGCGAAGGGCCTTACAAGATCGGGTTTTCGCTGATTTCCGCTGCCGGCATCGCGTTGATCGTCTGGGGATTCCTGAACTACCGTGCCACCGGCTGGATCGACGTCTGGTATCCACCGCGCGTGATGAAACACATCGCCGAAGCGTTGATACTGCCCGCCGTCATCCTGGTGGTCGCGTCGTATATCCGCGGCCGCATCTACACGACGCTGAAGCATCCGATGCTGGCCGGCGTCAAGCTGTGGGCGGCGGCGCACCTGCTCGCCAACGGCGATCTCGGCTCGATCATCCTGTTCGGCTCGATCTTGGCGTGGGCGGTTATCGATCGCATCTCGCTCAAGCGCCGGGCCGATGCCGGCGCCCCGCCTTTCCCGGTCGGCGGTGTACGCAATGACGTGATCGCGGTTGTGGTCGGAATCGTCATCTATCTTGCGCTCGGTGCTCTCTTCCATCCCTACGTCGTTGGCGTTCCGGTTTTCGGAGCCTAGTGGAGCGAATTTGACATTCGCTACCTACATTGCAGCCAGTCGCTGGAAGCGAAATGTCAAATTCAAAGCTCCACTAGAAAATTATATTTGCTGGTGGTCCTTTGATTCTAACATTTGCATAGGAGCTGCTAGAACGGGATGCAAATGTTAGAAACGGACCACTAGCATGTCAGTTCAGTCGGCCATCAAGCGCAGGACCGCTCCCGACATTCGCGCTCGCAAAAATGGCGATCCGATCGTGATGCTGACCTCGTATCACGCCCACACCGCGGCGCTGGTCGATCGCCACTGCGACGTCATCCTGGTTGGCGACAGTCTCGGCAACGTGATGCATGGTTTTGAGACCACGGTGCCGGTCACGCTGGACATGATGATCCTGCAGGGCCGTGCGGTGATGCGCGGGTCGCAGCACGCGCTGGTCGTGGTGGATATGCCGTTCGGCTCCTATGAAGCCTCGAAGGAGCAGGCGTTTCATTCTGCTGCGCGTATTCTCAAGGAGACGCACTGTGGCGCGGTGAAACTCGAGGGCGGCGTGAAGATGGCGGAAACCATCGCCTTCCTGACCGAGCGCGGCATTCCCGTGATGGGGCATATCGGCCTGACGCCGCAATCGATCAACACGCTGGGCTCGTTTCGCGCGCAGGGGCGCGAGGAAGGAACGTGGCAGCCGATCGAGGATGACGCGCGTGCCGTGGCAAACGCCGGCGCGTTCTCGATGGTGATCGAGGCGGTCGCAGAACCGCTCGCGCGCAAGATCACGGAGGCCGTTACGATCCCGACGATCGGCATCGGTGCCAGCGGCGCATGCGACGGCCAGGTGCTGGTGCTGGAGGACATGCTCGGGCTGTCGCCGCGGGTGCCGAAATTCGTTCGGCGCTATGGCGAACTCGGGCCCATGATCGAGGCGGCGATCGAAGGCTATGCGCGTGATGTGCGCAGCCGGGCCTTTCCCGGCCCCGAACACGTTTATGGGATGAAGCCGAAGAGCTAGATCCGACCGCGTGTGTGCCGCCGGATCGTTGACACTTTGATCGGGCTGCTTTGCCTTGTCAGTGCCATATCGGTAGGGTATCGCCGCCGCTGTCGGTGGGGATGTGCGCACGAAGCTACGCCGCGGGGTTTGCGGAAATCGGGGACGGGAAAGCCTTAAGTGTCTGAATTATTTGGTGAAGTTGATGAGGAGCTGCGCCGCGAGCAGCTCAAGAGGATTTGGGACCGCTATTCTGCGCTGATCATCGCCGCGGCTGTCCTGATTGTTGCCGCCGTTGGCGGCTGGCGCGGATATCAATACCTCGAGGCCAAGAAGGCCGCAGTGGCCGGTTCGGCCTTCGAGGCGGCGGCGGGGCTGGCCGATCAAAACAAGTCTGCCGAAGCCGAAGCGGCCTTCACCAAACTGGCAGCGACTGCGCCGTCCGGATATCGCAATCTGTCGCGGCTTCGCGCCGCCGCGGAAGCCGCCAAGCGTGATCCCAAGGCTGGTAATATCAAGGCTGCCGTCAAACTCTATGACGAAATCGCGGCCGATGGCGGGTTCAGCAGTACGGAACGCGATCTCGCGCGTGTGCGCGCCGCCGGATTGCTGCTGGATACCGAGACCTACAACAACATGCTGCAGCGGCTGGAGCCGACGACTGCGCCCGAGGCGACGTTTCGCCATACTGCGCGCGAACTGCTGGCGTTGTCCGCATGGCGCGCCAACGATACGACGGCCGCGCGGAAATGGCTCGATATGATCGCTGAGGATGGCCAGACACCGTCCAGCCTGCGTAGCCGCGCCGAGGCGTTGCAGGCCTTGCTGCCGCCGGTTGCGAAGAGCTGACCTGATCTGAATCCCGGTTGAGTGAGATATGCTGATGCGCCGCTCGCAACGACTGATCGCTTCCGCTGTCCTGATCTCGCTGTGCGGCGTGCTGGCCGGCTGCGGCGGCGGCGGCATGAGCAACTGGGATCCGTCCGATATGCTCGACTTCCTTGATACGAAAAAAAAGCTTCCGGGCAAGCGCGAGCCGGTTTTCCCTGGCGGCGTTCCGGGCATCGAGCCGGGCGTGCCGAAGGATCTCTACAAAAGCAACGTCGAGCAGCAGCAACAGCAAGAGGCTGCAGCCCCGGCTGTCGCGGCAGCGCCTCCGGAAGAGCCCAAACAGGCAAGGCGATCACGGGCAAAGGGCAAACCCGCCGATGCCGGTACTGCGACTTCCGGTGCTGAGGACGCTCCTGCGGACGGCAGCCCCGCTGCAGCACCGCCGGCTCCAAAGCCGAAGCGGCTCGTTCACCGCCGCTCGACGTCGTTGCCCAAGGAACAGCCCGCGCAGCAAGAGCAGCCGGCGCAACAGCCGCAACCCGGGCAGCAGACCGCACCGGCCGCCTCGCCATTCCCGGCGCCAGTGCCCAGCGGCAGCTTCTCGCGCTGATCCGGCCTCAAGGCAGCTGTTGACACGCCGTCCGTAAAGAGGGCACGGAACGCCATGCCCTTCATCATTGCCATCATAGGCCGGCCCAATGTCGGCAAGTCGACCCTGTTCAACCGTCTGGTCGGACAGAAGCTGGCGTTGGTCGATGACAAGCCGGGTGTGACCCGAGATCGTCGCGAAGGACAGGCGCGACTCGGCGATCTGGATTTCACGGTGATCGACACGGCCGGCCTCGACGAAGGACCGCGCGGCTCGTTGACGGCACGCATGCAGGAGCAAACCGAGACTGCGATCGCAGCCGCCGATGCCTTGATGTTCGTATTCGATGCACGCGCGGGCCTGACTCCGACCGATCGTTCGTTTGCCGATTTCGCGCGGCGTGCCAACAAGCCGGTGGTGCTCGTCGCCAACAAGAGCGAAGGCAAACACGGCGAAGCTGGAGCGATGGAATCCTACGCGCTCGGGCTCGGTGATCCCGTCGGGGTGTCCGCCGAGCACGGCGAGGGCATGAGCGATCTTTATGATGCGTTGCGCGCCGTGATGCCGGAGCCAGCCGAAGAGCCCGAGGAATTCGACGATGACGACATCATCGAGCCCGAGGATATCTCGCAGCGGCCGATCCGCGTCGCGATCGTCGGGCGCCCCAACGCCGGCAAATCGACGCTGATCAATTATCTGCTTGGGGAAGAGCGGCTGCTGACCAGCCCCGAAGCCGGGACCACGCGGGATTCGATTTCGGTCGAACTGAATTGGCAGAGCCGCGATTTTCGCATCTTCGATACCGCCGGATTGCGGCGCAGGTCGCGGATCGAGGAGAAGCTCGAGAAGCTTTCGGTGGCGGATACGTTGCGCGCCGTCAGGTTCGCCGAAGTCGTGGTGCTGATGATGGATGCGCAAAACAAATTCGAGGAACAGGACCTCCGCATTGCCGATCTGATCGAACGCGAGGGGCGCGCGCTGGTGATCGCCGTCAACAAGTGGGATTTAATGGGGCGACAATCCAGTCTCATCGCTGCGCTGCGGACTGATGCTGATCATCTGCTGCCGCAGGTCAAGGGCATGCCGATCGTCGCTGTTTCCGGCCTGATGGGCGAGGGAATCGACCGCCTGATGACGGCGATCGAGGACGCCTACGCGGTCTGGAACAGGCGGGTGCCGACGGCGGCGCTCAATCGCTGGTTCGAGCAGGCGGTCGATGCCAATCCGCCGCCTGCGGTCTCGGGTCGGCGATTGAAACTCAACTACGCAACCCAGGCCA
>JBDTCP010000100.1:0-4324 GCA_039923555.1 Nitrobacter sp. | reverse complement strand
GTGGTCTGGGCCGAGAACCCGGCGCCCGATCCGCGCCTGCACAACCGCCTGAAAGACATCGGCGAAAAGCTCGACGTACCCCCGCTCAGGGACGAACTGCGCACGCTGGTCGACTGGGTCGCCAACTACACATTGTCGGCGCGCGGCATGGTGATGCGCATGAGCCTAAGGATGGGCGAGCACCTCGGACCGGAGCGGGTGCGGCCCGGCGTGCGGCTGGCTGGCGCGCCGCCGCAGCGCATGACCCCGGCGCGGCAGCGGCTGATCGCGGTTCTGTCCGATGGACTGCTGCACGGAAAATCCGATGCGGCGAAAGAAGCCGGCGTCAGCACCGGCGTTGTCGACGGTCTCGTCGACGAGGGCACGCTGACGGTTGAACCGCTGCCGCGTCCGCCGCCACCACCGCCGCCCGATCCGGATTTCGCCGTGCCGGATTTTTCACGATCGCAGCGAACGGCCGTGGACGCCATGCGTGCGCTCGCGTCGAACGGCACGTTTCACGTCGCGCTGCTCGACGGCGTCACCGGCTCCGGCAAGACCGAGGTCTACTTCGAAGCGGTTGCCGAGATCATCCGCCGCGGCAAGCAGGCGCTGATCCTGATGCCGGAGATCGCGTTGACCGGACAGTTCCGCGACCGCTTCGTGGCCCGCTTCGGAGAGCGGCCGCTGGAATGGCATTCCGAACTGACGCCGCGCACCCGCGCGCGCAACTGGGCTGCGATCGCGGCAGGCGAGGCGCAGGTCGTGGTCGGCGCGCGCTCAGCGCTGTTTCTTCCCTACGCCGATCTCGGATTGATCATCGTCGATGAGGAGCACGACCATGCCTACAAGCAGGACGAGGGCGCGCACTATCACGCCCGCGACATGGCCGTGGTGCGCGCGCATATCGCGAAAATTCCGATCGTGCTGGCGTCGGCGACCCCATCGGTCGAGAGCGAAGTCAACGCCCGCAAGGGACGCTACCAGCGCATCGCGCTGGCGTCCCGGTTCGGCGGTCAGCACATGCCGCAGATTGAGGCGATCGATCTGCGCCGCGAAGGACCGATGCGCGGCCGCTTCATCTCATCCCGCCTTGCCGACGAAATCCGCACCGCGATCGACCGCAAAGGGCAGGCTCTGCTGTTTCTCAATCGCCGTGGCTACGCGCCGCTGACCTTGTGCCGCGCCTGCGGCCATCGCTTCGCCTGCACGATCTGCGATGCGTGGCTGGTGGATCATCGCTTCCGTCAGCGGCTGGTGTGTCATCACTGCGGCTTCTCGATGCCGCGCCCGCATCAATGCCCGCATTGCGCAGCGGAGGAGTCGCTGGTCGCGGTCGGTCCCGGCGTCGAGCGGTTGCAGGAAGAAGCCGCTGCGCTGTTTCCCGAAGCCCGCACCATGGCGCTGTCGAGCGACCTGGTGACTTCGATCGAAGCCATGCGTTCGGAACTGAACGACATCGCGGAGGGCCGCGTCGATATCATCATCGGCACACAACTGGTGGCCAAGGGGCACCACTTTCCGCGACTGAACCTCGTCGGCGTCGTCGATGCCGACCTCGGCCTCGGCAACGGCGATCCGCGCGCTGCGGAGCGGACCTTCCAACTGCTCAACCAGGTGATCGGCCGCGCGGGTCGCGAACAGGGCCACGGGATCGGCTATCTGCAAACCCATCAGCCCGAACATCCCGTGATGAAGGCGCTGGTCGCAAGCGATCGCGAGGCTTTTTACGCCAGCGAAATCGAGCAGCGCGAACGCTCGGGCTATCCACCGTTCGGCCGGCTGGCGAGCCTGATCATCTCCGCCGGCGACCGCCCGACCGCGGAGAGTTTCGCCCGCCAGTTGGCCGCGATCGCACCGATCGACGAGCGCATCCAGGTGCTCGGGCCGGCCGAAGCGCCGCTTGCTGTCATCAAGGGCCGCTATCGTTTCCGCCTGCTGGTGAAGTCGGCGCGTGGCGTGGATCTGTCGGGCTATTTGCGCGAATGGCTCGCCGCGGGACCGAAGACCAAAGGCAATATCAAGCTGGAAGTCGACGTCGATCCGCAGAGCTTTCTCTAGAGCATCACGCGTCGTCTTCGCGTGAACCTCTACCCGCTTCGCTCGACAAAACTTCGATGCGTGCGGTAGATCACGCCCCGGTCGGGCCCGGCAATGGACCGGGATTGACGGCTTGAAGCTTGCCCTTCAAGCTGATCGCGGCGAGGGCTGAATGCATATCTACTTCCGCGGCAGTGGTTTGCAGCGTCTGAGGCTGGCGTCGGGGCTGACGCTGATGGCGTTCGCGGCCACGCATTTCGCCAATCACGCGGTTGGCCTCGTCAGCCTCGAAGCCATGCACCGCGTCCAGGAGTTGCGGACCGCGGTCACCCGTTTCTGGCCGGTATCGACCATCCTGCTCCTCGCACTCATTATCCACGTCGCCCTCGGCCTCTACAAGCTGAGCCGGCGCGAAACCTGGCGGATGCCGGTCTGGGAGGCACTGCAAATCGGCATCGGTCTGGCGATTCCGTTTCTGCTGTTTCCGCACATCATCAACACCCGCGTCGCACACGCGGTGTTCGGCGCCAACGACATCTACCTCTATGAACTGGTCCGACTCTGGCCCGACAGCGCGATCCTGCAAAGCACGCTGCTGGTGCTGGTCTGGCTCCACGGCTGCATCGGCATCCACTACTGGCTGCGGCTGTCCGATTCCTACAGTCGGTTCGCTCCATTCCTGTTGATCCTCGCGCTGTTACTACCCGTGCTCGCGCTTGCGGGCTTTGCGGTCGCCGGCATGCGCGCGACTGACATCATGTCCGATCCGGGCGCGTTCGCTGCGCTGAAAGCGCGAACGCACTGGCCCAATGCCCACGATGCGGCGACGATGGCGACGCTGCGCGATATCGTCCGATGGGGCTTCGGGCTGGTTGCCGCAACCGCCATCGGCGTCGCATTCCTGCGTTACCGGCGCGAAACCGCAAAGCGCGGACAGGCCCGGATCAGTTACCTCGATGGACCTTCTGTCGAACTGACGCCGGGCATGACCCTGCTGGAGGTCAGCCGGTCCGCCGGTATCCCGCACGCGTCGCTGTGCGGCGGCCGCGGCCGCTGTTCGACCTGCCGGGTCCGCATTGAAAAGGGCTTGGATTCGCTTCCCGCACCGGTCGGAGTCGAGGCGACCACGCTCAGCGCGATCGACGCGCCGTCGAATGTGCGGCTCGCCTGCCAGATCCACCCGACCGCGGATTTGTCGGTAGCCGTCATCAGCCGGCCCGGCGTCCACAGCCCTGTTCACGCTGAGTTCTCCGAAATAAAGGAGGTGATCGCCGCCCACCTCCGCGCGGACATCGACGGCTCTCCGATCGAATTCGCCTCATCCAATCCGGCGGACGTGGAAGTCTGGCTTCGACATCAGTCTGGACATGCCGTGAAGGTCCGCGACGTCCAGAGATGGGGCTATTATCTCCGCGGCGCCCGGCTGGATTATGTCGGAGAGCGGACCGTCGGCACATGCATCTACGAACGGGACACCCGGCTCATATCGGTATTCATGTTTCCGGAAACCGACGCCGCGGCGCTGGCGATCCGCGGCCAGCGCAACCGTTATTCGGCGCTGACCTGGAGTGACGAAGGCACCATCTGCTGCTCCGTGTCGCAAGTCACAGTGGAGGTTCTCGAGCATCTGGCAGAGGCCTGGGACGAAGCGGCTTCCCTGTTGACGGAGCCAGACGATCCGGCTGAATTTGGAACCAACGAGGCCCTGCGATGAGTGATCTGTTCCGCCGCGAAGCCATTGAACATGCCACGCAACGGCTGGAGGGTCAGGTCTTTCTGGCCTCGCCGCTCTCGTTGAAGACGCTCGGCCTGCTGTTGTCGGGCATTGTGTTTGCGGCGGCGATCTTCGCTGCGACCGCGACTTACGCGCGGAAGACGACCGTGACCGGCTTTCTAGTGCCCGACCAGGGCATGATCCGGATCACCTCGCAGGCGCAGGGGACTTTGCGCAGCGTGCTCGTCAAGGAAGGCGACACCGTCGAGAAGGGCACGCGGCTGGCAATCCTGGATGTCTCGACATCGACCGCGACCGGCAATTCCGGCGAGGCTCTTCTTAAAGGCTTCCAGTCGGAATCGCTCGCGGCAAAATCACGGGCTGAATCGAAATTGGCCCTGCTGCAGCTCGAACGCGATCAGGCGAAGGTGAGATCCAGCAAAAGCGAAAGCGAACTCGCCCAAGTCGACCAGCAGATCGAGTTGCAGCAGGAACGGCTCAAGCTCGCGCGCGACGAGGTGGATCGTGGGGAGGCCATCGCCGCCAAAGGCTATATGCCGAAGCGAGAGGTCGATCAGCGCCGGCTCGCCT
>JBDTCP010000099.1:0-9667 GCA_039923555.1 Nitrobacter sp. | reverse complement strand
TCCAGCACGCGCGCGGCCAGCGTCTCCGCGGTGTCGTCGTCGCAGACTGCGACCGCACCCTGCATGATGATGGGTCCGGAATCGGTTTCCGGAATGACGAAATGGACGGTCGCGCCCGAAATCTTCACGCCGGCGCGCAGCGCCTGACCATGAGGGTCGAGACCGCGAAACGACGGAAGCAGCGACGGATGGATGTTGAGCATCCGTCCATGCCAGCGCTGGACGAATTCGGCCGTGAACAGCCGCATGAATCCGCCGAGGCAGATCAGGTCGACGTGGTTCTCGTCCAGCGCCGATTGCAGTTTGGCTTCGAACGCGGCGCGGTCTTTGCCAAACGATTTGCTTTCGATGACGAGGGTGGGGGTGCCGGCGGCTTTCGCCTTCGCAAGCCCTGCCGCATCACTCTTGTTGGAAATCACGACGACGATCTCAGCCGGAAAATTCTCGGCCTTTGCAGCTTTGACCAGCGCGGTCATATTCGATCCGCGCCCGGAGATCAGGATTGCGACGCGTTTCATGATCTCATCCGCCTTAAATCGCGAGATCGAGGTGGTTATCATAAATCACGCGGTTTTCGTCACCGGCTGCGATCACCTCACCGAGCAGCGCAACGCTTTCGCCGGCCTCCATCAGCACATCCATGACGTGCTGAACCGCGTCGCGCCGCACGATGGCTACCATGCCAATGCCGCAGTTGAAGGTCCGCAACAATTCGGGTTCGGCGATGCCGCCCTGTTGCGCCAGCCATTTGAACACGGGAAGGACCGTCAATGTGGTGAGGTCGATGCGGACGCCGAGATGTTTAGGCAGTACGCGCGGGATGTTGTCGGTGAAGCCACCGCCGGTGATATGAGCAAGAGCTTTGATCGCGCCGGTTTCGCGGATCGCGCGCAGACAGGAGTTGACGTAGAGCCGGGTCGGCGTCAGCAACGCACCGCCGAGTGTCATGACCGGCGCGAACGGTGCGGGGGCATCGAAACCCAGCCCCGAGGTTTCCACGATTTTGCGGACAAGCGAATAGCCGTTTGAGTGAATACCGGAGGAGGCCAGTCCGATCACCACGTCACCAACAGCCATATCGCGGCCCGGCAGCAGGGTGCCACGTTCGGCGGCACCGACCGCGAAACCCGCAAGATCGTAGTCGCCATCCTTGTAGAGGCCCGGCATCTCAGCCGTTTCGCCGCCGATCAGGGCACAACCGGCCTCCCGGCAGCCTTCCGCGATGCCGGCCACGATCGTCGAGGCAGCCTCGGGATCGAGCTTGCCGCAGGAAAAATAGTCGAGAAAGAACAAGGGCTCCGCGCCTTGCACGACGAGGTCGTTGACGGACATGGCGACGAGATCGATGCCGATGGTATTGTGGATCCCTGTTTCGATAGCGATCTTGACCTTGGTCCCCACGCCGTCGGTGGCTGCGACCAGGACCGGGTCTGTGAATCCGGCAGCCTTGAGGTCGAACAGTCCACCAAATCCGCCGATTTCGGCGTCCGCGCCTGCGCGGGCGGTGGCGCGGACCATGGGCTTGATAAGGTCAACCAGCCGGTTGCCGGCGTCGATATCGACGCCCGCCTCGGCATAGGTAAGGCCGTTCTTCCTGTCGGTCATGCAGCAGCGTCCGAAGAATTTTCCGGCTGGTTACGTCGGATTTCGGACCCGCGCAATGGCTCGCAAAGCCCCGTCAGCATATACTAGGTAGACAAGAGGCTGATCCGGGCAGCGGAAGCCTCGAATCCCGAGCCGCTTGCGCGGAAACGGGCCGGAGGCGGGAAGCGTCGCGTGAGTATTCCGAACATTATTACACTCGGCCGTATTTTGCTGGTGCCGATCATCGTTTGGGCTATCGCCTCCAATCAGATGGAAATCGCCTTCGCAATCTTCGTGATCGCCGGTGTCAGCGATGCGGTGGACGGGTTTATTGCCAAGCGCTTCAATATGGCGAGCGAACTGGGCGCGCTTCTGGATCCCCTGGCCGACAAGGCGCTGCTGGTCTCGATCTTTATATCGCTCGGTATCTGGGGCGCGGTTCCTCTCTGGCTCGTTATCCTGGTGGTCTCTCGCGATATCATGATTGTCGGCGCGGTGATCGTGTCTTGGCTGTTCGACAAGCCGATTCCCATGAAGCCGCTGATGGTATCAAAGCTCAACACGTTCGCGCAGGTTGCGTTCGCGGCGCTGGTGCTGGCGGCGCTCGGCTTCGGGTTCGATTCCTCGCCCTACGAGGTTATCCTGATGGCCATCGTCGCGGTCTTGACGTTGCTTTCGGTCGCCTTCTATGTCGTCGAGTGGGTGCGCCACATGGGCACTATCGAACAAAGCTGACAATCGCTCGACGATGTGCGCGAGTTCGTACTAGTGGAGTGGATTTGACATTTGGATACTCACCTTGCGGGGGTCCACGGACCAAATGTCAAATCCAAAAACTCCACTAGAAATGTAACTTTCCTAGCGGTCCTTCGATTCTAACATTTGCAAAATCGTCTGCTGAAACGGGATGCAAATGTTAGAATCGGACCACTAGCATGGAGTATATGCGTGGCAGGCCGCCCCCAACCCCGTCAGCTTGCATTCGCGCTGCCGCACGCGGAAAGCCTTTCGCGGGACGATTTTCTCGAAGGTCCGGCGAATGCCGCGGCGCTGGCCTTGATCGAAAGCTGGCCGGAATGGCCGAACCGGATCATGCTGCTGGTCGGCCCTGAAGGTTGCGGCAAGAGCCACCTCGCGACGATCTGGGCCGAGCAGGCGGGCGCACGCACGATAAGCGCGCATGCCTTGATTGCGGAGGCGGTGCCCGGAGCGCTGGTGACGGGCGCGCTCGTGGTCGAAGACCTCAACCCGCAAGCCTTTGACGAGCGCGCGCTGTTCCACCTGATGAATCTCGCCCGCGAGGACGGCGCGTTCGTTCTGATCACGGCGCGGGTGCCTCCGGTCGCCTTTGAGATCGAGTTGCGCGACGTGCGGTCGCGATTGCGCGCGGTGCCCGTCGTGACGCTGATGCCGCCCGACGATCACTTGCTCCGGGCGCTGATCGTCAAGTTCGGTGCGGACCGCCAGATGAATATCGACGAGACGGTCGTCAACTTTCTCGTAACGCGAATCGAGCGGTCGTTTGCCGCTGCGCGACATGCGGTCGAGCATCTTGACGCGGAGGCGTTGCGGCTTGGCCGGCCCGTGACGCGGGCACTTGCCGCCGAATTGCTGCGGAATCGCGCCTGAAAACCAGGCGGTTTTAGAGCATGATCCCGAAAAGTGGAGACCGGTTTTCGGATAAGATCATGCTCAATCAAAAGGATAACGCTTGAGTCTGATTCAACACAGTTGAATCAGACTCAAGCCGCACGATCCCCGCCCGGCCGACCTTGACGCGTTAGCCGTCTGGAACGTCAATGTCATTGAAACGTCATCGAGCTAGCACATGGTTTGCCGTCGCTTGCGCGGCTGCTGGCACCAGCCGATGAGATATTGGACCAATACATCAATGGAATCAGTTCAAGCTGTTGTTATTGAAGAAAAAAAGCAAGAATCGGAGCCGGATTCCGCCATACGGACCAGCCCGGAACGATTCATCAATCGGGAACTATCCTGGCTGCATTTCAATCGCCGGGTGCTTGAGGAGTCCGTCAACGCAGGCCACCCCGCGCTCGAACGCGTCCGCTTCCTGTCGATTTCCGCCAATAACCTTGACGAGTTCTTTATGGTCCGCGTCGCCGGGATCAAGGCGCAGGTGCGGGAGGGGATCACGGAGCGTAGTCCAGACGGGCTGACACCGTCGGAGCAGCTCGTTCTCATCAACGAAACCGTCTCGAATCTCGCTGGCGATCAACAGGCGATCTGGCGTGATCTGCGCAACATGCTTGCCGAGGTCGGGATCGTCCTGATCGACGGCAAGGACGTCACCAAGGCCGAGCGGACCTGGATCGCGGATCACTTCCTCCACAACATCTTTCCGCTGCTGACGCCGCTCGCTATCGATCCCGCGCATCCGTTCCCGTTCATTCCGAGTCTCGGCTTCACTATCGCGCTGCATCTCGCGCGGGTGTCCGATGGCAAGCCTATGAATGCGCTGATCCGAATGCCCGGCAAGATCGATCGCTTCATCCGGTTGCCGACGGCGGAGAAAGACGGAGCGGTTCGGCTCATCACCATTGAGGGCGCGACCAGCCTGTTTATCGGGCGGCTCTTTCCCGGCTACACGGTCAAGGGCCAGGGTGCATTCCGCATCATCCGGGATTCCGAACTGGAAATCGAGGAAGAGGCGGAGGATCTGGTTCGGCTGTTCGAGACGGCATTGAAACGCCGCCGCCGCGGCTCCGTTATCCGACTAGAAATCGAGGCCGCAATGCCGGCTGAGCTGCGCGCATTCGTGCAGCGGGCATTATCGACCACCGACGACGAGGTGTTGCTGGTGGACGGCGTTCTTGCCATGAACGAACTGTCGCAACTGACACGGCTCGAGCGGCCCGATCTCGAATTTGTGCCGTACGTCCCGCGCCATCCCGAACGTGTTCGCGACCACGGCGGCGATATCTTTGCCGCGATCCGGCAAAAAGACCTGATCGTTCATCACCCCTATGAGTCATTCGATGTCGTCGTGCAGTTTCTCCAACAGGCCGCGCGAGACCCCGACGTCGTTGCGATCAAACAGACGCTGTACCGCACGTCGCGCGACTCTCCCATCGTGCGGACGCTGGTGGAAGCTGCCGAAGCCGGAAAATCGGTCACGGCGCTTGTTGAGCTCAAGGCGCGGTTTGACGAAGAAGCCAACATCCGCTGGGCACGCGATCTCGAGCGCGCTGGTGTGCAGGTGGTCTATGGCTTCCTCGAACTGAAAACCCACGCAAAGCTGTCGCTGGTGGTGCGCCGGGAAGGCGGCAGTCTTGCGACTTACATTCACACCGGTACCGGCAACTATCATCCGGTGACCGCACGCATCTATACCGACCTGTCGTACTTCACATCGGACCCGATCATCGGCCGTGATGCCGCGCGCGTGTTCAATTACATCACGGGCTACGCGGAGCCGAGCGACATCGAGAAGATGGCAGTGTCGCCGCTGACCTTGCGCAACCGGATTCTCGATCACATTCGCGGCGAAACCAATTTCGTCCGCCACGGCAAGCCGGCCGCGATCTGGATGAAGATGAATGCACTGGTCGATCCTGATATTATCGATGCGCTGTATGAAGCCTCCCAAGCCGGTGTAGCCATCGAACTGATTGTGCGCGGCATTTGCTGTCTGCGCCCTGGAGTTCCGGGTCTGTCTGAAAACATTCGCGTCAAATCGGTGATCGGTCGGTTCCTGGAACATGGCCGGATTTACTGCTTCGGAATGGGGCAAAGCATGCCTGGGCCGAAGGCCGCTGTATATATTTCGTCCGCGGATATCATGCCGCGCAACCTCGACCGGCGCGTCGAAGTGCTGTGCCCGTTGCAAAATTCGACGGTGCATCAGCAGGTTCTCGAGCAGATCATGGTCGCGAACCTGAAGGATACCGAGCAGAGCTGGCAGTTGTTGCCGGATGGATCGTCAACGCGTATGAAGGCCGCGAAGGGTGAGGAGCCCTTCAACCTGCACAACTATTTCATGACGAATCCGAGTTTGTCTGGCCGTGGAAAGTCGCTCAAGGAATCTTCGCCGCGCCGCCTCACGCGTCGTGCAGAGCGGCAGCCGCCGGCGTAAGGAGCCTGCGCGAAAATATCCGCGTCCGCGCAAGCCAACCTCCAGCGTCGCCGTTATCGATATCGGCTCCAATTCCGTCCGGCTCGTCGTCTATGAAGCGATGGAGCGGAGCCTCGTTTCGATCTTCAACGAGAAGACATTGTGCGGGCTTGGCCGCGAGGTGCAATCCACCGGCCTGCTTGCTCCCGACGCCGTCAACAAGGCGCTGACATCGCTGCGGCGCTTTCATGCGCTGTGCAAGGTGATGAAGGTCGGCAGAGTTCACGCCATCGCAACCGCTGCCTGCCGCGACGCCACGAATGGCGCGGATTTCATCGCCAAGGCAGAACGCATCTGCCGTGTGCCGGTTGAAATCCTGTCAGGGCCGCGCGAGGCGCATCTGGCGGCGTTGGGCGTAGTTTCCAGCATCCACAAGCCAAACGGGATCGTCGGGGATCTCGGCGGCGGTTCGCTGGAATTGACCGACGTGCGCGGCCATCGCGTTCGGCGCGGAGTGACGCTGCCGCTGGGCAGCCTGGCGCTGCAGGACGCGTCGAAGAAATCGTTGAAGAGTGCCGAGCGCATCGTGAAAACCGAGCTCTCCGGTGCTATGCCGCTCAAGGCGGGCAGCGGCCGCACATTCTATGCCGTCGGAGGAACGTGGCGGGCGCTGGCGCGGATTCATATCATCCAGAGCGGCTACCCGCTGCGCGTCATGCACGGCTATTCCATTCCCGCCGCTGACGCGCTCGATTTCGTCCGGCGACTGCGACGTCTCGCGGCATCCCATGCGCTGGCGGATATCGAAGCAGTTGCCGAGGCACGGCAGCCGCTGCTGACCTATGCCGCTCTCGTGCTGGAATACATCATCCGGACCGCGAAGCCGAAGACCATCGTGTTTTCGACTTATGGGGTCCGCGAGGGTCTGCTTTATTCGATGCTTCCCGCTACCGAACGGTCCAGGGATGGATTGATTTGCGCCGCCCAATCGCTGAATGGCCTGCTATCGCGTTCGGCGCGTCATGCCCAAGAGCTGATCGAATGGACCGATCGGCTGGTCCGGGTAGCGAAACTGCAGGAGACCGAAGACGACCGCCGGTTGCGTCATGCCGCGTGTCTGCTCTCGGACATCGGCTGGCGCATGCATCCGGATTATCGCGGTGAGCAGACGCTCAATCTGATCATGAACGGCAATTTCGGCGACGTCGACCATCAAGGGCGGACCTTCGTCGCTCTGGCGGTGTTTTACCGGTATGCCGGGTTGAACGAGATCAACGAACCATCCCCCGTGGTGCGCGAACTGGTGACACCGGCCATGGACGAGAGAGCGCGCATTCTCGGCGCAGCCTTTCGCGTGGCGCATCTGATTTCGGCGGCCAGGCCGGGCGTGTTGCCCGCGACGCATTTCAGGAGCAGCGGTCGCAAGCTGAAGCTTGTGTTCGAACACCGGATGGTCGATCTCGTCGCGGATCGCGTCGGCAGCCGGTTCAAGCAACTGGCCCGTCTCGTCGGTCGCGCGGGTTCGATCGTGCGGCGCTGATCGCCGCTGGCATCGTGCCGGCGGGCGAAAGCGACGATCTCAGGTCCGGTCCACGCGCACGACGCGGCCTTTTTCGATGGCCAATGCCAGCCGGCCATGCTTCAGCGCGAGCGCGGCCTCGCCGAACAGTTCGCGCCGCCAGCCGTTCAGAGCGCCGACCTCAGCCTCGTCGTCCGCCGCGATCTGTTCGAGATCGTCGACTGTCGCAATCACCTTGCTGGCGACGGCATGGCGCTCGGATGTCATACGCAAGAGAACCTTGAGAAGCTCGACGGTGGCAGCGCCGTTTGAATTGTTCCGCGGCTTGTCGATGCTGGGCAACGCATGCGGGTCTCGGGCGAGGCCGCGCTGGACAGCGGCGACGATATCGGCGCCCCACTTCGATTTCTCGAACCCTTTCGGCAGCGAGCGCAGTGTTGCCAGCCGCTCGATGCTGGTGGGGGCGTGGGTGGCGATATCTCCGACCGCATCGTCTTTCAGCACGCGCGATCGCGGAACGTCCCGGCTCTGGGCTTCCTGCTCGCGCCAGGCGGCCACTTCCATCAAGACGGCGAGGTCTTTCGGCTTGCGGACCCGGGTCTTCAATCGCTCCCAGGCGCGTTCGGGGTGAAAGTCGTAGGTTTTCGGCGAGGTCAAGACTTCCATTTCCTCGCTGACCCAATTGCTGCGGCCGCGCTTCTTGAGGTCGGCGTCGAGGGCCGCAAACACGTCGCGAAGATGGGTGACGTCCGCCACTGCGTATTCGAGCTGATCGTTGGTCAGCGGCCGGCGCGACCAGTCGGTGAAGCGATGGGTCTTGTCGGGACGGTATCCCGTGATGCGTTCGACCAAGGCGTCATAGGCGATGGAATCGCCATACCCCAGCACCATGGCAGCAACCTGGGTGTCGAACACCGGGTGGGGAATGATTCCGGCCTGATGCCAGACGATTTCGATGTCCTGGCGCGCGGCGTGAAAGACCTTCAGGACCCGCTCGTTCGACATCAGGTCGAAAAAGGGTTTCAGGTCGATTCCCTCGGCGAGAGCGTCGACCACCACGGCCTCGTCGGGACTGGCCAATTGAACCACGCAGAGCAGGGGGTAGTAGGTGGTTTCGCGAAGGAATTCCGTATCGACGGTGATGACGGGATGCCCGGCGAGACGGGCGCAGACGGAGGTCAGCTCGGCGGTGGTCGTGATCAGATCCATGACCGCTCCATAACCCTTCTTTTTGTCCTTGTCGCCCTGCTTTCGGCGCGCATCACCCTTGTTTTTCCCGTACTTTTCCGGTCAAAAGCGACGTCCCGGACTGCCGTTTCAAGCGCCCCATTCGGTTGCCGCCCCCTTCCTGCTCGGGTAAACCCTGACGCTCCGCTCGGCTCGGTCCTCCGATTCCTTCTGATTTCGCTTTTGACGCATTTTTTCAGGATTTCCATGCATCGCTATCGGTCCCATACTTGCGGCGCGCTCCGCGACAGCCACATCGACCAGACGGTTCGCCTGTCCGGCTGGTGCCATCGCATTCGCGACCATGGCGGGGTGCTGTTCATCGATCTGCGCGACCACTACGGGCTGACCCAGTGCGTGGCCGATCCGGACTCACCTGCGTTCAAGGACGCAGAAAAGCTGCGATCGGAATGGGTCGTCCGGATCGACGGCAAGGCCCGGCGCCGCCCCGCGGGCACCGAGAATCCGGAACTGCCTACCGGCCAGATCGAAATCTACATCAATGAGATCGAAGTGCTTGGCCCGGCCGGCGAACTGCCGCTGCCGGTCTTCGGCGAGCAGGAATATCCAGAGGAAATAAGGCTTAAGTACCGTTTCCTCGATCTCCGTCGCGAGAAGCTGCACCAGAACATCATGACCCGCGGCGCCATCGTCGATTCGATGCGCAAGCGCATGAAGGAACAGGGATTCTTCGAATTCCAGACGCCGATCCTGACGGCGTCGTCACCGGAAGGCGCGCGCGACTTCCTGGTGCCGTCGCGCATTCATCCCGGCAAGTTCTACGCGCTGCCGCAGGCGCCGCAGCAGTACAAGCAGCTTTTGATGATGTCCGGCTTCGACCGCTACTTCCAGATCGCACCGTGCTTCCGCGACGAGGATCCGCGTGCCGACCGGCTGCCCGGCGAGTTCTACCAGCTCGATCTCGAGATGAGCTTCGTCGAGCAGGATGATGTTTTTGCAGCGGTTGAGCCGGTCATCACCGGCGTGTTCGAGGAGTTCGCCAAGGGCAAGCCTGTGACCAAGAACTGGCCGCGGATTCCGTTCGCGGAAAGCTTGCGCAAGTACGGCACCGACAAGCCGGACCTGCGCAATCCGCTCCTGATGCAGGACGTGTCCGAGCATTTCCGCGGCTCCGGCTTTAAGGTGTTTGCGCGGATGCTGGAAGATTCGAAGAACCATGTCTGGGCGATCCCGGGTCCGGGCGGCGGCAGCCGCGCGTTCTGCGACCGCATGAATTCCTGGGCGCAGGGTGAGGGCCAGCCCGG
>JBDTCP010000098.1:0-3779 GCA_039923555.1 Nitrobacter sp. | reverse complement strand
TCATTTCGGATCTTGCGCTGTCTGGAACAGAAGTCGGGATTCTCAACGCCATTCCGGTTAGCCTGTTTGCGTTGATCGCGGTTCCGGGATCTTTGCTGATCGCACGCGTCGGCGCCGTCAACGCGCTCGTCGTCGGCCTGCTGATTGCCGCAGTCGGATCGGCGCTGCGCGGTTTCGCCATCGACGCGATGACCCTTTTCGCCGCAACCGCGCTGATGGCGGCCGGCGTGGCCGTGATGCAGCCGGCGCTGCCGCCGCTGGTGCGGCAATGGGTGCCGCACAGGATCGGTTTTGCCACGGCCGTCTACACCAACGGCTTGCTATGCGGCGAAATCTTTCCAGTCGTGCTCGCAGCCGTCATCGTGCCCCTGCTGGGCGGCGGCTGGCGCGCGAGCCTCGAAGTCTGGTCGGTCGTGTCGGCGGCGATCGCGCTGATTATCTTCGCCACGCGGCCGAGCGGCGATGGTGTCACGGTTCAGCATGGCCGCTGGATGCCGGACTGGCGCGATCCCCTGCTTTGGAAGGTCGGGCTCGTCGCGGCCGCAAACAATCAACTTTATTTTTGCACGAACGCATTCCTGCCCGGCCTGCTGCTGCAAACCGGCCATACTGAACTGATCCGGCCGGCGCTGTCAGCGCTCAACGTCGGACAATTACCGGGATCCTTCCTCTTGCTGATTGCCGCAAGCCGTCTGGAGCGGAGAAAATGGCCACTCATCCTGACCGGGTTGTTTGGCGTGCTGGCCACCGTGGGCGTCGCGACCATCACGAACCTGTGGGGAATCGTGTGCGCGGCAGCGCTCGTCGGCTTCACCTGCGCCATCGGCTTGACTCTTGTGCTGACGCTGCCGGCGCTGTTGGTCGCCCCCGACGATGTGCCGCGCATGTCGGCCGGCATCTTCACCATCGGTTATGGCATTGCGATGCTGATCTCCATCATCAGCGGCATGGTTTGGGACATCACCGGGAATGCGGCCTTCGCCTTCGTACCTATCGGCCTTGCCATCTTGCCGATGATCGTCATCCCACTGGCAATCGATCTCAGGACTCAGCGGTCCTGAACGGCTTGCTGAGAAACTTTGATCCTTTCAATCCGAAGCGCCAGGGCAGGTCGGCGGCCTTGGTGATGCCGATGCGAACCCCGGTAACAACGTCAGCCTCTGTCGTGCGGCGGTAAAGGGCGATCGGCGGCGCATCGAGCGGCAGTCCATTGTGCGCAATCGATAGACCCAGCGCCTCGCACAATTTGCCCGGCCCCGAACACAGCAAACGTTCGTCATGCAGTCCACGCCGCCGCCGCATTGCCGGAATGCCATGGGTCGGTTGCAGCGCGCGGATCAGAATCGCGGCGGCGGAGCCTTCTTTCTCGCAGACGAAATTGACGCACCAGTGGATGCCATAGGAGCGGTAGACGTAGACAGAGCCGGGCGGGCCGAACATCACCATGTTCCGCGTCGTCGGTCCCCGATAGGAATGCGCTGCCGGTTCGGTGTGGTGGTAGGCTTCGACCTCGACGATGACGCCCCCGACCCCATCGCCAAGGAGAGTCGCGCCGATCAGTTCGGGCGCGATTTCAAGGACGTTGCGGGCAAAGAACGAGCGCTTGAGCGGCTTGCCCGTGGCGGTTGGAATCGAATCGGGGGTTTGACGCATTTTGAGCAGGAATCGGTGCGCTGACGATACGAATTTGATCCGATATGTTACATGTTTAAGCGCGGCGGGCGAGGGCGGGTTGCGCGGCCTCGCGACACCGATTAGCTAAGGGCTCTCGTAAAACGGACATTCCATGGTCGTCGTCCTCGATACCGTCTCTGCCAATCCTGTCCGGCCGCGCCATCCCGAAAAGGCGAACCGGCCTGACGCGCTGTCGCCGCCGAAGCCAGACTGGATTCGCGTGCGTGCGCCGAATACGCGGGGCTATGCGGACACGCGCAGAATCGTCAAGGAGAACGGTCTCGTTACTGTGTGCGAGGAGGCGGGTTGCCCGAATATCGGCGAGTGCTGGGACAAGAAGCACGCCACGTTCATGATCATGGGCGACACTTGCACCCGGGCCTGCGCGTTCTGCAACGTCAAGACCGGTCTACCCGGTGCGCTTGATGCCTCGGAACCTGAATACGTGGCCGAAGCAACACGGAAGCTCGGTCTCGCACATATCGTCATCACCTCGGTTGATCGCGACGACCTCAATGACGGTGGTGCCGAGCATTTTGCGCGGACCATTCATGCGATCCGCGAGCGCTGCCCGGCCACGACCATCGAAATCCTGACGCCGGATTTCTTGCGCAAGGACGGCGCGTTGGAGAAGGTGGTCGCCGCCAAGCCCGACGTCTTCAACCACAATCTCGAAACCGTGCCGTCGCACTATCTGACGGTACGGCCGGGCGCGCGCTATTTCCATTCCATCCGGCTGCTGCAGCGTGTGAAGGAGCTCGATCCGACGATCTTCACCAAATCCGGCATCATGGCCGGCCTCGGCGAGGAGCGGCACGAGGTGCTGCAGGTGATGGACGACCTGCGCTCGGCTGATGTGGATTTTCTCACGATCGGGCAATATCTGCAGCCGACCCGCAAGCATCATGCCGTGATGCGTTATGTCACGCCTGATGAGTTCTCGAGTTACGAGACTGTCGCCTACACCAAGGGATTCCTGATGGTGTCGGCAAGCCCGCTGACCCGCTCGTCGCATCATGCCGGCGATGACTTTGCGAAGTTGCAGGCCGCGCGCGCAAAATTGTCGAGTTAAGCTGCACGGTGATGCCGACGTTTTCCAGCCAGCGCCGCGTTCAGCACAGTGCAGAACAGATGTTCGACCTCGTGGCTGACGTCGAGCGCTATCCGGAATTCGTGCCGCTGTGCCAGTCGCTGAAAGTGCGGCAACGCACGCCAGCGGCCGACGGCAAAGAAGTCGTGGTGGCCGATATGACCGTGTCGTTCAAGCTGGTGCGCGAGACTTTTACGAGCAAGGTGACGCTGGACCGACAGAATCGCAAAATCCTGGTCGAATATCTGCGCGGGCCATTCAGTCATCTGGAAAACCGGTGGACCTTTGAGCCGAAGTCGGATCAGGCCTGCGACGTCGGCTTCTCCATCGCCTACGAGTTCAAGAGTCGGATGCTGGCGATGCTGATGGGCGCCATGTTCGACACCGCGTTCCAGCGCTTCGCCTCGGCCTTCGAAAAGCGCGCGGACGCCGTTTACGGTCCGCCGCGCGCCGCGACCTAGCGCGCGTTGTCTCAGGTTTTCTTCGGAGAAGGTTTCAGCGGCGCTGTTGTCCCGCGCCGCTTGGCGGCCCGACGCAACGGCGCCCGTGCCGCTCGCGGTCGCAGGCGGTTCACGCTCTCGCGGCGAATTTTTGCGGGCGGCTTCGGTCCTCGCGCCAGTTCCATCAGCATCCGTAGCGCCTCGATCACCGATCGCTGCCGCACCGAACTGCGGCCTATCGCCCCGAAACGACATTCGCGATGGATCAGGCGGCCGTCACGCGCGGCAACCGCGAAATGAACGAGACCCACAGGCTTGCCCGGCGTCGCGCCACCAGGGCCCGCGATCCCGGTGATGGCGACGGCGAGATCGGTGCCGGCGCGTTCCAGCGCGCCGACCGCCATCGCGGTTGCGATCTCCTTGCTGACCGCACCAAAACTGTCGAGCGTGCTGGCCTTGACGCCCAGCATCGCGCGCTTGGCGTCGTTGGAATAGGTGACAAAACCGCGATCGATCACGTCCGAGGAGCCGGGAATTTCGGTGAGCGCGCCGGCAACCAACCCACCGGTGCAGGA
>JBDTCP010000097.1:0-7786 GCA_039923555.1 Nitrobacter sp. | reverse complement strand
TGACCATCGGTCCGCACCGGTTGACCGCCGACGAGCCGGCCTCCGCCGGTGGCGAGGATACCGGACCCGGACCTTACGATTTCCTGCTTGCCGCGCTCGGCGCCTGCACTTCCATGACCATGCGAATGTATGCCGACCGAAAGGCGCTGCCGCTTGATCGCGTGACTGTGATGCTGCGGCACGGCAAGGTTCATGCTGAGGACTGCGCCGAGTGCGAAACCAAAACCGGTATGCTCGATCAGATTGAGCGCGAGATCGCAATGGAAGGGACGCTCGATCCGGAGCAGCGCCAGAAACTCATGGAAATCGCCGACAAATGCCCGGTGCATCGGACGCTGACGTCGGAGGTTCGCATCGCAACACGCGCGGTGGACCGTTGACCGGAGCGATTGCCGCGAAGCGATAATGATCACGAGACAGATCGATATCTGCCGGGTCGATTATCGCAACGCCATGACTCGATTCGTCGCTTCTCTGCGAAACGCGCAGTTATCCCGCACCGGATGTGTGCCGCTGCTGTACAGTAAAAGCGTTTTGCCTATAATAATACCGCTGGGAATGGGTGGTGGGCATCGGGGAAATGAAAAGCAGAGCGAAAGCCGAGGTCAAAAAACGGCCGGGCCGGGTCCAAAGACGTAAGAATTTACTCGGCGCTGTCTATGCGGTGATATCGGAAAGCGGAATCGAAGGCGCCAGTATGCGCCAGATCGCCGATCGCGCAAACGTCAGCACCGGCACTATCAACTATCACTTCGGCAACAAGCACAAGCTCATCATGGCCGCCTTGCAGACGGCCTGTCTGACCCCGCAGGACAGTTCCGCCGATTCACCGTTGGCCCAGCTCAAGGTCTTCGCCTTCAATCATATCTTTCGATCCTCGACGGACCGCTTCTGGCGCTTCTGGGTCAATTATGCAGCGGCCGGCACGCGCGACACGGAGATGCGCAAGCATCAGAACCGGCGATTCGAAAGGCAGCGGGCCGCATGGACCAAGCTGATAGAGGATGCGATCCATGCCCGAGAGCTTCCGTCATTTCAAGACGCCCAGGTTATTTCCGAGCAATTACTGATCTTCGTTCATGGTCTGGTGATGCGGCAGATCTTGCAGCCGGACGCCCGAAACCGCCTGCATTGCGAAAAACTGCTGGAGAGATATTTTGAGACGCTGGAACGCCCGCGGCAAACCTGAGCCGGATTATAGCGTTTTCGAGCGAAGCGAATACCGGTCGCGTGAAGAAAACGCGTCTAATCAAAACCCTAGAGCCAAGTTCTGATTCCATCAGAATTGAAAAGGCTCTAGCGCACGGGCGAAGCCGAATCCTGCGACGATACAACGTCGACGCGGAGCGGCCCGCGCAAGCCGATCGCGGCGCCCAAAACGATTCCAGTGATTGCAACGAACGACGCCAGCGCCAACGTCGAAACACCGGTCAGACCCTGCCCGACCGAGCATCCGTAGGCCATCGCGCCGCCGGAGCCCATGAACGCCGCGCCGATGACGGAACGCAGCATATGACGCGGCGAGTTGTAAGTCTCAAGATGAAAACGGCGTGTCACCAGCGCGGTGACGAGGCTTCCAAGCACCACGCCCGGCACCAGCGCGATGCCGAAATTCATCGTGAGGCCGGTCGACAGCATTACGTATTGCACGGTATCGGCGACGGGCGCGACGAACGTGATCGACGTGACCGGCACCGGATTGAAATCGTCGGCGCCCAGATAGCCGGTCGCATACCATCCTGCCGCGACGAGGAGCCCGACAACTAGGCCAGCCGCGATCTGGCCCCAGGACCGCCGGAATGCGGCGTGTGAAAACGCGAAAATGGTCAAGGTGCCACTGACGACGGCCACCGCCAGCGCGCGCGCGAAAGTTTCGCCAAGGCCGAGCGTTTCCGCCAGCGCCGGTAGCGAGATGACCTTTGGCGTGGCTTGGCTGGCTTGCAGCACGGCGATGCGCGCCGGCGCGATCAGACCCTTCAAGGTCATCTGCGCGGCGATGCCGAGAACAATCACCACCACCAGCGAGCGCAGATTGCCCCGCCCGAGCAGAACCAAGGCACGCGACCCGCAGCCGTTCGACAGCACCATGCCATAACCAAACAGCAGGCCGCCGGCGAACATCAGCGGCGCGGAGAACGGCGGCTGCAAATAGATCGATTTGCCGAGATCGACGAAACCCTCGCCGGCCAACAGTTGCGAGGCTATCACTGCAACCCCGATTGCCAGCGCGTAGGTCCTGACCAGACGGCCGTCTCCCTTGCCCCAATAGCCGCGCAGACTGCTCATCAGGCAGAAGCCGCTGAGCAGGCCGACCACGCCGAAGACGAGGCCGATCAGGAAGCCTGCATAAACGGTAATATGGGGATCGGGCTGCACGGAAAATTCCTTCTCAGTCCAACGGTATTATGGCGCGCGTGGCCGTCCTTCTCAATTGGATTGGACAGAATAGCTTTTGCCATAGCGTCTTGTGGGGCTTGACCGTCCACGGCCCCGCGGGCGAAGCCGGCGCCGACGGACGTATGGTTTCGAACGGCGGGTCTACTTTTTATCGTCTGTCCGTCCGGTTCCGAGTCCCGACATGTTGGCAAACATGTCCTGAAAGCGCTCGGCCATCTTCGGATCGAAGCTGAACCAGTTCTGCAGGATCGCTTCCGGCGAGAACTTGTCGATGTTCTCCGCCATCTTCTGCTGGAGCTTGTCCATCATCGCGTTCTGCATCGGCTGTACGTCCGGAAGTCCCATAAACTGGCGCGCCTCGAGGGGCGTACAGTCGATTTCAATATTCACTTTCATCGCGCGCTCCTAAATCCGGCCTCGATATGCCAGCGGGACACAGCGAGGGAAACGGCAGTATCACCGCGAGAACGCCTACGACGCAAGCAATCGTGGGCGTCATGCGAGTCGCAGACTGTTCAGCCAAAGCGCTCCGCGGCAAACGGCCTCGGATCAGCAAACGGCTGCTCGCCCGTCATCATTTCAGCCAGGAGCCGGCCTGTGACCGGGCCAAGCGTCAGGCCGTGATGCTGGTGTCCGAAGTCGAACCACAATCCGGCATGGCGGGCTGCCCTGCCGATCACCGGTAGCATATCGGGCATGCACGGACGCTTTCCCATCCATGGCGTCGCATCGATCGCCTCGCCCAGTGGAAATAGGTCGCGTGCCATCGGCAGCGTTTGTTCGATTTGTACCGGTGACGGCGGCGCATCGCGGTGGGCGAATTCCGCGCCGGTCGTCAGGCGAATGCCGCGATTCATCGGCGCCAGCAGATAGCCGCGATCCGAATCGAGAACGGGATGATGAAGCATCGCATTGCCGCGCGGCGCCAAATGCAGGTGATAACCACGCTTGATGCCGAGCGGCATGTCGTAGCCGAGCGGACGGAATACATCATCCGACCACGGCCCCAGGGCGATCACGGCTTCGCGCCCGCTCAGCGCTCCGTTCGGACCGTCGACACGCCATACTGTCTGGCTCTGTGTCAGCGTCCGCGCGTCGGCCGCGATAAAACGGCCGCCGCGGCGCACGAACAACGCCGCATAGGCCTTCGCCAATGCGCCAGGATCTGGAATAAAGCCCGGAGCCGGCCAGTGAATGGCACCGGCGAACGCCCCCGACAGGTGGGGCTCGCGTGCAGCGATCGCTTCACTGTCAAGAACATCCCCTTCGACCCCATACCGGCGGGCGCGATCGAGGTCAGCGATGCCCTTGTCCAGCGTCGCGTCTGACCGGAACAGCTTGATCCATCCCGTTCGGCGCAGGAGTTGAGGCACACCGGCCTCCGCGATCAGCACTTCATGTTCAACGAGACTGCGCTGGATCAGCGGCAAGGCAGCCATCGCGCTGCGGAACGCACGCTGGGGTGAGGATGCCAGGAAATAGCGAACCAGCCACGGCAAAAACGCCGGAAAATCGCGAAAATGATAATGCGCTTCCGCGGAACGGTTCAGTGCATAACGTAGAATCTGGCGCGGACCGTACGGAAACATGTAAGGGAAAACCGACGCGCATTCGATCAGGCCAGCATTTCCATAGCTCGTCTCCTCGCCGGCCTTCTCGTGCCTATCGACAAGGACAACGTCCCGCCCTCGCTTCTGCAGATGGAGCGCGGCGGAAACGCCGACAATTCCTGCGCCCAGAACCAGAACATCGGCTTTGATCAGGGCCACACGGCTCTCCAACCCACGTATCGCACGGCCTCGCCGCGGACGTCGTCATCAGGATTTAAGTATCGTCCTTCGAGGATGCAAACTGGTCGGTGATGATGACGATTGATGCGGGCCCTTACGCCATCCGGGAAGTCCCGCTTGCGACTGCCCGAATTTTGGCGACATTGAGATATGCTCGAGAGGCGAGCACGGTTGCGCAACCACGATGATACGAGCGACAGGTCTCGTATCGGTTGGCGGTGCGATACCGCTGCTGCGATCAAGTATAGCAGCCAGCGAACAACGGCAGACCCAAACCCATTTACCGGACGGTTCGAGATCGCGCAGGCAGTTGCCGGTGTCACGGACCCACTGGATCGAAACGCGAGTTCAATCTTCCGCCAATTGGATGCGCCATTCGCGCACGGATTTATGTTGGTCGCAGCGTCGTCGAGCCCATGTCAAAATCGGCAATTTGCTTGTTGCGTTGCGAGTCGGCGCCGGCCCGGTGATCGGTTGCGATCGCCACATAGACGGCCGGAAGCACAAACAGGGTGAACATCGTTCCAATCAACATGCCCGCCACGACGACGATCCCGATCGAAAACCGGCTCGCCGCGCCTGCGCCCGACGCCGTCAGCAGCGGCAGCAGGCCGGTGACCATCGCCGCCGTTGTCATCAGGATCGGACGCAACCTGACCCGCGCTGCCATCTCGATCGCCGAGCGCTTGTCGAGTCCCTCGTTAAGCTGAAGTTCGTTGGCGAACTCGACCATCAGAATGCCGTGCTTGCTGATCAGGCCGACCAGCGTCAGCAATCCGACCTGGGTATAGATGTTCATCGTCGCCGCGCCGAAGAACAGCGGGATCAACGCGCCGACGATCGCCATGGGCACGCTGACCATGATGACCAGCGGATCGCGCAGACTCTCGAACTGCGCGGCCAATACCAGGAAGATGATGATCAGCGCGAAGCCGAACGTGACCGCGAGCTGATTGCCTTCCTGCACGTACTGACGTGAATCCGCGAGATAGTCGTGGTTGAAACCAGCGGGCAGATTCTTGGCCTCGCCTTCCAGGAATTCGACCGCCTGTCCCACCGTCACGCCGGGCATCGGCACCGCCTGGAAGGTCGCCGAATTCAACTGATTGTAGTGGCTCAACGCGTTCGGATCGGTGCCGGTCTCGATCGTGACAATGGTCGAGAGTGGTACAAGCTGCCCCGTCGTCGTCGGCACATAGTAGCCGCCGAGCGATTCCGGCGAGATCCGGATGCTGCGCGGCACCTGTGGAATCACTTGATAGGACCGCCCTTCCAGATTGAAGCGGTTGATGTAGTTGCCGCCGAGCAGCACCGCGAGCGTGTTGCCGACCTGCTGCATGTTGATGCCGAGATCGCCGGCTTTCGTGCGATCGATCTTGACCCGCACCACCGGCTGATTGAAATCGAGATCGCTATCGGACACGATGAACAGTCCGCTCTTTCGTGCGGCGTCCTTCAGCTTGTTCATCTGCTCATAGACTTGCTGGAAATCGTTGGTCGAGCTGATTACCATCTGCACCGGCAACCCGCCCGGCCCGCCCGGCAGCGGCGGCAGATTGAAGGCGTAGGCGTTGACACCCTCGATCTTGCTGAGTTCGGCCTGAACCAGCGGCTTGAGCTGAATCGACGAACGCTTGCGCTCGTCCCAGGGTTTCAGCAGCATCCCGGCGATGCCGTTCTGCGGACCGTTGATACCGTTGAGAACGAAGCGCAGGTCCGTCTCGGGGAAGCTGGCAAAGGCCTTGTCGAGCTTCTCGCCGTAATAATCCGAATAGTCGATATTGGCGTATTTCGGCGCCTTGATCACGGAGAACACGATACCCTGATCTTCCTCGGGCGCGAGCTCCTTCGAGGTGTGCATGTAGAGGAAGCCGACGAGGCCGAGCATCGTCAGCGCGAACAGCGTCGTGATCGGACGGTAATCGAGTGACCGATCGAGCTGCCGGCCATACCAGCGCGTCACTGATCCGAACACGCGATCGACCGTCTTCGCAAACCGCCCGTGATCGCCCCCCTTGAGGAAGACCGAGCACATCATCGGCGACAGCGTCAGCGCGATCACGCCCGAAACGATCACCGCTCCTGCGAGCGTGAAGGCAAACTCCCGAAACAGCGCACCGGTCAGCCCTCCGAGGAAGCCGATGGGAGCGTAGACCGCCGCGAGCGTAATGGTCATCGAAACAACCGGGCCCACGATTTCGCGTGCGCCTTGCATCGCGGCCTGGACCGGCGGTTTCCCCTCCTCCAGATGGCGATGGATATTTTCCACCACGACGATCGCGTCATCGACCACGAGCCCGATCGCCAGCACCATCGCCAGCAGCGTCAGAAGATTGATGCTGAAACCGAACATCAGCATCAGGCTGCAAACGCCGACCAGCGACAGCGGGATCGTGACGATCGGAATAATCACCGAACGGAACGACGCCAGGAACAGGAAAATCACGACGACGACAATGCCGACCGCCTCGATCAGGGTCTTCTCGACCTCGTTGATCGACGACTGGATGAATTTCGTCGAATCGTAGGCCACCTTCATTTTTATCGACGGCGGCAGGTTGCGCTCGATCTCGGGAAGCAGAGCGCGAACACCCTTGACGAGCGTCAGCGGGTTGCCTTGCGGCGTCGCCTGAACGCCGATGAAGATCGCGTGCTCGCCGTTGAAGGCGACGCTGGCATCGGAGCTTTGCGCGGCCAATTCGACAGTTGCGACGTCTTCCATCCGCACAAAGCCGCCGTCCTTGGACTTGACGATCATCCGCTTAAACTGCTCGATGTTTCGCAGGTCGGTATTGGTCGAGACGTTCGAAACGACGAAGTAGCCCTTCGCCTGACCGGCTGCCGCCTGATAGTTGTTGGCCGCGATCGCTACCGCCACGTCATTCGGCGAGACGCCGCGCCCCGCCATCTTGACCGGGTCGAGCCACAGCCGCATCGCGAAGGTCTGGCCACCCAGAATATCGGCGGAAGCCACGCCGTCGACCGTCGAGAGGACGGGCTGGACCACGCGCGTCAGGTAATCGGAGATCGCCGATCCCGAGAGCTTCTCGCTGGAAAAGCCGAGATACATCACGGCCGTGGTCTGGCCCGTCGTCTTGGTGACGATCGGGTCATTCGATTCCTTCGGGATCAGGTATTTGACCGAATTCACCTTGGCGAGCACTTCCGTCAGCGCCTGGTTCGGATCGAAGTTCAGCTTGATGTAGACCTGGATCGTGCTGGTCCCCAGCACCGACGACGACGTGACGTAATCAACGCCTTCAGCCGAAGCGACGGCTTGCTCGATCGGGGTGGTGATGAACCCTTGAATCAGGCTCGCCGACGCGCCTGGATAGACCGTCACGATGTTCACGACGGTATTCGACAGCTTCGGATACTGCCGGATCGGCAGGCTGGTAGCCGCCTTGAAGCCGATCAGCAGGATCAGCAGGCTGACCACGACGGACAGCACCGGCCGTTTGATGAAAATATCGGTCCACTTCATCGCGATAGGCTCCGATATCTCAATAGAGCGGCGGCTTTGCCGGAACCTGCGGTCCCGGATCCGACGAGATTTCAACGGCTGCGCCGGACTGAAGCTTGAGCTGGCCGACGGCAAC
>JBDTCP010000096.1:0-2388 GCA_039923555.1 Nitrobacter sp. | reverse complement strand
CATGGCTGAGAAAGTCGGCGGCGCCGGAGCCGTCGGTCAGCAGCGTCGACGTTCCCGTCATGAAGACGAGACTTGGCTCATGGTAGCCCGCCGCCGCGGCCTTGGGCCCGACGCATTCCACATTTCGTAGCGCACGCGCGACTTCGGGACTCGGGAATAGCGGCGTCAGCGCCGCAACGATGATGCCATAGACGGAAACGCTCAGGAACAGCGCCGCCATGACCGCGTTCAGTAAAGAACGTTCCGCATTACCGTCATCATAGAGCCACCACGCGAACAGTCCGGAGATCAAGGCCGCGGCGGCAAACGGCCATGCCAGAAAGACAGGCTGACGCGTCAGGGTAATGGTTGCGATGACCGCAAGCACCAAAGTGATCGCGGGGATGGCAAACCACCATGCCGCACCCTTCGTGAGCCACGATATGGACAACACGCGGCGCTCCAGCGCGCAAACCGACAGGATCGCGATCGCCGGATACAGCGGCAGCACATAGTGCGGCAGCTTGGTCAGCACCAGTTCGAATACGATCCACGACGGAACCAGCCATGCGAGCAGAAACCGCATCTCCGGCTCCCTGCGCGCGCGCCAGATTGCCGGCGCTGCCAGACCTGCCAGCGGTGCGCCGGGCCAGAACGTAATCCAGAACAGCAGGAAATAAGTCCCGGGCGGCGCGCCATGCGATTCCTGAGCCGCGAGCTTGCTCAGCATGTCGCCGCCAATCGAGTCTGTGAAAAACGTATCTCCAGCGCGCAGGAAAATCGCAACGAACCACGGCATGACGAGGACTAGCATCCACATCAGCCCCCAGACGGGCCGCAGCCGCCATAGCCATGATGCCGAGCGATCGAGAATGGCGACGGTCCCGATCGTCAATCCCACGAACATCAGGATCAATGGGCCTTTGAGTAAAATTCCCCCGGCGAGCGCCGTCCAAAAGATTGCCGGATGTGCCCAGGATGGATGCTCGAGGTTCCCGCGACGCTGAAAGGACAGATAGACCCTCGCGAGCGCACCCATCGCTGCAATAACGGTCAGCAGCAGCATAGCGTCTGTCTTTGCGAGCCGCGCTTCCGCGCCGAGCAATACCGAACTGCACATGATCAGCCCGGCCAAAACGGCGCCTCGCCGCGTCACGAAAGCGAGCGCCGTCCAGTAGGTCAGAAGCACCGCGCCGATCGCACCGATCAGGGATGGGACGCGATACAGCCAGATGCGGATCTGCGCCCGCGGGAGTCCAAGCGACGACGCCGTCTCGACAGCCGCGGCCTGCAACCAGTAAATGCCGACCGGCTTCTTGTAACGAACCTCGTCCTGAAAACGGATGTCGACGAAATCGCCCGTTTCGACCATCTGTTTGGTCGCTTGCGCGAAACGGGGCTCGTCGCGGTCGATCGGCGGGATGTTGAAGAAGCCGGGCAGAAAAAACAGCAGGCCGACGATCGTCAGAAAAAGCGCCGACCTGACGTTGCCAGCGGCGACATAATCGATCACGTTCGCGAGCCCACGCCCCGGATTCACCGGTTTCTTCGGCTCGCGCTGTTGTCCAAATCGGGGACGGGAAAGGGTCTCAGCCATGGGTTCCGCATACGCTGAACCCAACGCAGGGACAACCGCTTAGCCGGCCACTATTGAATTCTGACCGTAACTGTGTCCGCGGTGCCAGCCGCGTCCATCACGGTCAGCCGGACGAAGCCTGGCCCCGGTGGATCGATCATCCGCTGGCGGCGGCCATCGATCTCCCCGACCGCAACCCCGTTGACCAGCATTGTCATTGGCGAAACACCGCCCGTCACTTTCACCGGCAATGCGGAGAGCTTTATTCCGTCCCCTCCTCCGGCATCGATCCGTGAGCCGTTCAGCGGAAACTGGATATGGAGCGTGTGCTCATTGCCGACTCGAATGAGTTCACCCGCGGGCCGAAACCGCCGCAAGGGGAGCGGGAGTTTTGCATTGCTGGCCATCAACGTTCCTCGCGGGGCTTTTGGCAGCGACGCCAGCAACTTGCCGGTGCGAGCGAAAGCGTCGAACAAAACCGGCGCGGCTGCGACACGCCCGATAAGACCGGGCACCGGCGCGCCGTCAGGGCGTCCGACCCAGACGCCGATCGTCATGCGGCCGTCGAAGCCGACGGACCACGCATCGCGATAGCCGTAGCTGGTGCCGGTTTTGAAAGCGATACGGTTCCGAACCGCGTTTTCCGGCGGTGGTGTTCCCAACAGAACGTTGCCGACCTGCCATGCCGCGACCGGATCAAGCAGCCGCAAAGGCTCCGGGATGCGGTCGTCGTCGCCTGCGCCTGCGATTTCACGCAAGGGTAACACGCTGCCCAGTCTGGGAATACCGGAATAGGCCTGCACCAGATCATGCAGCGTCACCCCGACCCCGCC
>JBDTCP010000095.1:0-3211 GCA_039923555.1 Nitrobacter sp. | reverse complement strand
CCCGCGGCACCAACGACGCACCGCCGGTTTGCTCGAATACCGGTTTTTCCTGTCAGCCCAGACCGGTCCGCTGCCTGCAGCCTTGACCATCCGCTGGCGAACTCGGCCGTAGCTGAGCCATCTCAGCGGCCGTGATGCAATGACGCCGCACAAGCGAACATCCGCGCATTCCAGACTGACATTCGAGAGTAAAAATATTGGCATTTGCTTCGGCCTGCGGTGACGGATACCGCGGTCGTGCTAACAAGCAATGTCACAACGGGGATATCCGTACATGGACCAGATATTATCCAAATGGCAGCCAACGGCGCTGAGCCTGTTCCGCTTCATGACGGGGCTGCTGCTGTTTCAGTATGGTGTTGCCAAAATTCTGAAAATTCCAGTACTGCCCTATTTTGCCAATCCGCCACCGCTGATCATGGCGGCGGGCACGCTGGAGCTCGTGCTCGGCGCGCTCCTGATGCTCGGCCTGTTCACGCGCATCGCAGCCTTCATCCTGTCGGGCGAAATGGCCTTCGCCTACTTCATCGGCCACATGATGAAGACCGGCACGCCGGTCTGGCATCCGCTGAACAACGGCGGCACCGCGGCGATTCTATTCTGCTTCGCCTGCCTATATCTCGCGACGTCCGGCGGCGGTCCGATTAGCCTCGACAAGATGCTGCGCAACAAGGACTAAGCTCAGAAATGTACTCGACTGTTGGGCCTTATACCTCAGCCCGGCACCTTCAACTCGAGTGGCACCGCGGCGGCATATTTGGAGTTGTGCAGCACCAGCGAGGTTCGCACGTTACGCACATGCGGCGCCGCGGTGAGATGCGAGACGAAATCCTGAAATGTCGCCATATCCGGCGCCACGCACTTCAGGATGAAATCGACCTCGCCCGATAGCATCCAGCACTCGCGCACCAGCGGTTCGGTGCGTACGAAATCCTCGAACGCGCGCAAGTCGGCATCGGCCTGACTCGACAAATGGACCGACGCGAAAACCGTAACCTCGAAACCGAGCCGCTGCGGATCAAGCAGTCCGCGGTACCCCTGGATGTAGCCCTCCTCTTCCAGCGTCCGGACCCGGCGCAGACACGGCGGCGGCGAAATGCCCACCCGTTTTGCCAGTTCGACGTTGGTGATTCGGCCGTCAGCCTGAATCTCGCTGAGAATCCTGAGGTCGATCTCGTCCAGACTTTTCGACACGCGCGTCCAAATCCCGAAGCTACAGAAAGGGGAAATCCCTCATGAATCTATTAGCCTAAATCGGACAACTCGCGTAATTTTATTGCGCGGATTTCCCCCAAATTTGCGTTTAGAGGAATTTTGCGCAGTATTGGATTGCAAATCTCGCATACCTAGCCAGATATCCTTAGACTTCGATTTGACGTTTTTCACGCCTTCGCGCCGCCATGCCGGGGATTTCGTTGCCCCGCGCGCCGGCCAGCTTCTTATCCATGGGGTCCGACCTATGCCTGCTCCCGTCCACGCCAAGGTTGTCATCATCGGCTCTGGCCCGGCGGGTTATACGGCGGCGGTCTATGCCGCGCGCGCCATGCTGGAGCCGGTGCTGATCCAGGGCATCCAGCCAGGCGGCCAGCTCACCATCACGACCGATGTCGAAAACTATCCCGGCTTTGCGGACGTGATCCAAGGTCCTTGGCTGATGGAGCAGATGGAGAAGCAGGCCACCCATGTCGGCACTAGGATAGTCACCGATCTGGTAAATTCACTCGACGTGTCGCAGCGGCCGTTTCGGCTGACCTGCGACAGCGGCGATGTCTACATTGCCGAGACCGTGATCCTTGCTACCGGCGCGCAAGCGCGCTGGCTCGGCCTGCCGTCCGAAGACAAGTTCAAGGGGTTTGGCGTCTCGGCCTGCGCCACCTGCGACGGCTTTTTCTATCGCGGCAAGAACGTGCTCGTGGTCGGCGGCGGCAATACGGCGGTCGAGGAAGCGCTGTTCCTGACTAATTTCGCCTCGCAGGTCACTCTCGTGCATCGCCGGGATCACTTCCGCGCCGAACGCATCCTGCAGGATCGCGTGTTCAAGCATCCAAAAATCAAGGTGATCTGGGATAGCGCCATCGACGAAATCTGCGGCGCTGAAAATCCAACCAAGGTTACCCACGCCCGGCTGAAGAACGTCAAGACCGGCACGCTGATCGACGTCGCGGCCGACGGCGTGTTCGTTGCGATCGGCCACGCGCCCGCCACCGAACTCGTGGCCGGCAAGGTCAAACTGAAAAGCTCGGGCTACGTCGAGGTTGCACCGAACTCGACGGCAACGTCGGTGCCCGGCCTGTTCGCCGCCGGAGATGTCGCGGACGAAGTTTATCGCCAGGCAGTCACGGCCGCGGGCCTTGGTTGCATGGCCGCATTGGAAGCCGAACGGTTTCTCGCCGCGCATGCGAGCGACCGCGCGGCCGCGGAGTAACCATGCTACGGAATCGCGACGGTTTTGCCGACATGGACTGGGACAAGCTGAAGGTGTTTCACGCCGCGGCCGAGGCTGGAAGCTTCACGCATGCCGGCGAACATCTTGGACTGTCGCAGTCGGCCGTATCGCGGCAGGTCAGCGCGCTGGAGCAGGAGCTCTCGGTGTCGCTGTTTCACCGTCATGCGCGAGGACTGATCCTGACCGAACAGGGCGACCTGTTGTTTCGCACCGCGCACGATGTCTTCATGCAGCTGCAGGCGGCGCGCGCCAAGCTCGCCGACAGCCGCGAGCGGCCGAGCGGCGACCTCAGGGTGACGACGACGCCGGGCGTCGGCATTAACTGGCTGATTCCGCGGCTTGGCGAATTCACTGCGCTCTATCCAGAGATACGGATCTCGCTAATCGTCACCGAAGAAGAGCTCGATCTGTCAATGCGCGAGGCCGATATCGCAATCCGCACGCACAAGCCGACCCAGCCGGACCTCATTCAACGCAAGCTCTTCGCGATGGGCTTCCACGCCTACTGCTCGGCAGAATACATCAAACGCTTCGGTACCCCGCGGACACTGGAGGAACTCGACGGGCATCGTATCATCCTGCTCAGCGATACATATGCGTCGGCCCATCTCCAGAATCGCAATTGGCTTGTCCAGGCCGGCCGCAACGGCTCAGGACCGCGCCAACCGTACTTTACCGTTAACAACATACTGGGCCTGTTCAGCGCCTGTAAGCAGGGCCTCGGCATAGCTGCGCTGCCGGATTATCTGGTCGGCGAGAACAATC
>JBDTCP010000094.1:0-12164 GCA_039923555.1 Nitrobacter sp. | reverse complement strand
CGCAATCCGACTATGTAACGAGCATCAACTATTCACCCAACAGCATCTTCACCTTCAGCACACGCGCGCGTTTCGATGAAGCGACCTTGAACGTGCAGCGCTTCGAGGCGGAAGGCCGCGCCAGTTTCAACCGCTGGTCTGCGAGCGTATTGTACGGCGATTATGCCGCGCAGCCGGACCTCGGGTATCTCACGCGCCGCAGGGGTATTCTGGGCTCCGGTTCCATCAAGATTGCATCGAACTGGGTCGTACAGGGTGCGGCGCGCTGGGATCTGGAAGCCAACGAGATCAACCAGTATACGATCGGCGCAGGATACGTGGACGACTGTTTCGTTCTCGGCCTCAACTACGTGACCTCATACACCTATTCTGCAGGAACGACGCCGCCCAAGCTAAACCATGCCGTCATGCTTCAGCTTGGCTTGCGGACTTTGGGCCAGACCCGCGGCGGGTCGAGCAGCTCTGGCGTGCAGTAATCTCCCGAGCGGCGGCATTCTGAAACGCAGTCCGCGCCGCCTTAATGACTCTGATTGGCTGACGAGACTGACATGAAAATGACCGCTTTCCTTCGGCCGTTTTGCCGCCTTGCCATAGTCGCAGTCCTTCTGTTCGCCTGCCCGAACTCGCCGCTGTTTGCGCAATCCGTAGCTGTCATGGTCAATGGCGAGCCGATCACCACTTTCGACATCGAACAGCGCAGCCGGCTGATTCAGATATCCACTCACAAAACTCCGAGCCGGCAGCAGGTGATGGACGAGTTGATCGACGAAAAGGTGAAGATCAAGGAAGCCAAGAAGTACGGCGTGAATCCGACATCATCGGATATCGATCAGTCGTACGCCAGCATGGGCTCGCGGATGCGAATGTCACCGGAGCAGTTGACCAAATCGCTGGCCTCTCAAGGTGTCCGTCCCGACACAATCAAGGCGCGCCTCAAGGCCGACCTTGTCTGGGGAAGCCTCGTTCGCGGCCGCTTCAAAGATAGCCTTCTGGTCAGCGACCGCGATGTCAACGAAGCGCTGAAGAACGGCGGCGAGGATCAATCGAAAACCGAGGGATTCGAATACCAGATGCGCCCCGTGGTGTTGATCGTTCCGCGCGGCGCGGCGCCTGCCGTGACGGAGGCTCGGCGCAAGGAAGCGGACTCCTTGCGCGAACAGGTCCAGTCGTGCGAGGAAGCAGCCCGCCTTTTCAGAGCGATGCGGAACGCCACAATACGCGATACCGTCGTCAAGACGTCGGCCGACCTGCCGCCGCCGCTTCGTGATTTGCTCGACAAGACGCCCGTGGGCCATCTGACCCCGCCGGAGATCACGCGGCAGGGCGTGGAAATGGTGGCTGTCTGCGGAAAAAAGGCGACCAGCGTGGATACCCCGAAGAAAAAGGAAATCCGCGAAAAGATGTTCGCCGACAAGTACGAGAAGAAATCCAAGGACTATCTGGAAGACATCCGGAAATCCGCGATGATCGAATATCGTCAGGGCGGCCCCGGAAAAAAAGGCGAATAAGAATAAAATGAAGTTCGCAAGTCCCGCTTGGGCTAAGGTGCGGCGAATTTCGTAAGCAGCGGCATGTGCTCGACCAGAGGCCGCGCTGGAGCGACCGCGTGGTGAAGCCTGTTGCACTGACCTTGGGCGAACCGGCCGGCATCGGACCGGATATCGCGATCACAGCGTGGCTGCGGCGCAAGAGCGACGCCGTTCCGGCTTTCTACCTTCTTGGTGATCGCGCCTTTATCGCAGCCCGCGCCAAGCTGCTTGGCGTTGATCTTCCTTTGGCGGATGCGGATCCCGGCGACGTCTCCCGGATATTCGCGGAGGCATTTCCGATTGCCGCCACCGGCCACCCAACAACCGCGCATCCCGGTCATCCCGATGAAAATAGCGCGGCGGCGGCGATCGGCTCCATCAGGCAAGCCGTCAACGACGTTATCGCTGGACGCGCTGCCGCGGTAGTCACCAATCCGATTGCGAAGAGCGTGCTGTACCGCGCGGGTTTCGCTCATCCCGGCCATACCGAATTCCTTGCTGAACTGGCAGCGACGAACGGCAAACCGCCGCAGCCGGTGATGTTGTTGTGGTCGCCGGAGCTTGCGGTGGTGCCTGTCACGATTCATCTGTCCCTGCGCGACGCAATCACGACGCTGTCGAGCCGAATGATCGTGGACACCGTTCGCATCGCCGTCGCCGGCCTGCGGACGCGCCTTGGGATCTCCGAGCCCCGTATAGCGGTATCCGGATTGAATCCACATGCCGGAGAGGACGGCGCGCTCGGAACCGAGGATCAGACGATTGTCGCGCCGGCCATCGCAATCCTGCGCGCCGATGGGATCGACGTTAAGGGTCCGCTTCCCGCCGACACCATGTTCCACGAGGCCGCGCGCCGGACCTATGACTGCGCGATCTGCATGTATCACGATCAGGCGCTGATCCCGGTCAAGACACTGGCTTTCGACCGGGCGGTCAACGTCACGCTGGGGCTGCCGTTCATCCGGACATCGCCCGACCACGGCACCGCGTTCGATATCGCGGGCACAGGCCGCGCCAATCCGTCAAGCCTGATCGCTGCGCTGCGCCTGGCCGCGCGGATGGCGGACTCAACGCAATCGGCATGAGCGCAATCGACGACCTTCCTCCACTGCGCGACGTCATTAAACGCCATGCGCTGTCGGCGCGGAAATCACTGGGACAGAATTTTCTGCTCGATCTCAACCTCACCGCGCGAATCGCGCGCGCGGCTGGTCCGCTCGAGGATGCCGTCGTCATCGAGGTCGGTCCCGGTCCTGGCGGATTGACCCGCGCGCTGCTTGCCATGGGCGCAAAACAGGTCATCGCCATCGAGCGTGACGAGCGTGCGCTCGGCGCGCTGGAGGAAATCGCGGACCACTATCCCGGTCGCCTCAAGATCGTGAATGCGGATGCGACGCTCTTCGATCCTCGCCCCCTGCTCGGCTCCGCGCGCGCAAAAATAGTCGCCAATCTGCCATACAACATCGCGACGGCCCTTCTGATCGACTGGCTGAGTGTCGAGCCTTGGCCTCCCTGGTACGACACCATGGTGCTGATGTTTCAGCGCGAGGTCGCTGAGCGGATCGTCGCCTGCGAAAACGAAGAGGCTTACGGCCGACTCGGTGTTCTGTCGAACTGGCGTACCGAAACGAAAATCCTGTTCGACATCTCGCCCGCCGCGTTCGTCCCGCAGCCTCAGGTCACGTCTTCCGTCGTGCGGCTGGTGCCGCGCGAAAGACCTGATCCCTGCGAGCGCCATATGCTTGAACAGATCACCGCCGCCGCTTTTGGACAGCGTCGCAAGATGCTGCGGCAAAGCCTTAAATCGCTGTCCGCCGATCCGGCCCGGCTGGCGGCGGCAGCGGGCATCGACCCGACGCGCCGCGCCGAAACGGTTTCCGTTTCCGGCTTTGCCGCCATGGCCCGCGAGTTGGCGGATATACGCAGTAAAAAAACGAACCTGCTCTGAGGAGAAATGCCATGGCGTTGATGCGTCGCCAATCGCTTGTCAAATTCGACGCGCCGTTGTGCGAAACCGTTATCGATACTCCAAAGCCGCAGGGCGGCGAGGTGCTGGTGCGTATCGAACGTTGTGGATTGTGCCACTCCGACCTGCATATCCAGGACGGCTATGCGGACCTCGGCAATGGCAACCGCCTCGATACCACGCGCGGCATGGCGCTGCCGTTCACGCTCGGTCACGAGATCGCTGGTGTCGTCGACGAGATCGGCCCGGACGCTCCGAAAAATATTGTCGGGCAGAAGAAGGCGGTATTTCCCTGGATCGGCTGTGGTCAATGCCGCGACTGCTTGGTCGGCGATGAAAATCTCTGTGCCAAAAACCGCTTTCTGGGTGTCTCGATCGACGGCGGATTTGCCACCCATGTGCTCGTGCCCAATGCAAAATACTTGCTCGACTACGATCCCCTGCCGGTCAACATGGCGGCAACGCTGATGTGTTCCGGCATCACCGCCTACGGCGCGCTGAAGCGCCTCATCGACCGGCCGCGGCAGCGCAACCTGCTGCTGATCGGCCTCGGCGGCGTTGGCATGATGGGGCTTGCGTTCGCGCAAGCCATGTTCAAGCAGACAATCTCCGTCGCCGACGTGAGCCCTGCGGCGCGAGAGACCGCGCTCAAGAACGGCGCTGCAGTTGCCTACGATCCGTCGGAAGCCGATATCGTCAAGCGTATCATCAAGGAGAATGACGGCGGCTTCGATGCTGTCGTCGATTTCGCCGGCAACGAGAAATCGATGAGCTTTGCAATCTCGACTGTCGCTCGCGGCGGCAAGATCGTGGTCTCGGGCCTGATGGGCGGCAATTTCAACCTGCCGATGGTACAATGGATTTACAAGCGCATGACCATCGAAGGCTTCATGGTCGGCACGCTCGCGGAGGCGCAGGAATTAATGGCACTGGCGCGCGCAGGCAAGATCACGCCAACGCCCATAAAGGAAGAGCCGATGGGCGACGCTCAGAAATGGATCGAGCAGTTACGGGCCGGCAAGGTGGTCGGCCGCATCGTGCTCAAGAACTGACAATGGTTTCACCGGAGGACCGCACCCACCCCCGACGCAAATCGCGTGGCGAATGCTCCCGAGCCAGGTGGCGGCGTCCGCGTGCTATGCGCGTCAGCCTCAATTAAGCCCCAGCCATTCCGGATTTGCGGCGCAATGCGACCCAAGTCTCTCCCGACAATTTGGCGAAGACGTCATCGCCTTCATCTCGTCATCACCGGGTATGCTTATGTCAAATCGTTCAGGGAAATTATTCTCAACCCTTTTGATCGCTTCGTTCGCCGGCGGTGTGCTCGCGATCACTCCGCAGGGACCGGCACACGCAGACGATACCTGCCTGTCGGGACCGAAAGCGACAACGCCGCGCGGAAGCCACTGGTACTATCGCCTCGAGCCGGGAACGAAGCGTCACTGCTGGTATCTCGGCGAAGCACGCGGCAAGACCGCGCAGCGAACCGCGGCAAAGCACTCATCGCCTGCTCCCGCACCGGATAAACCAACCAAGACGTCCGCGGCAACGCCGTTGCAGCCGTCCGTCGCCAACGCCCGCGCGGAATTCGATAGCGCGACGGCTACGCCTGATCAGGCGACCGCCAACCCCTCGCCATCCGACACGGCTCTCTCAAACGATGCTGCGCAGACCGCGAATACCTCGCAGCAAGCCGTCGCCACACGTTGGCCCGATCCGGCGATCAGTGTGCAGCCTCCGCAACCAGCACCGGTGGCACCGGAAAAACCCGCCTCGCAGTTGCTGGGCCAACGGACGGAGCCCGGGCCTGCCGTTCCCGTTGTCAGTGCTCCTGTGGCCGAGGCATCGTCTTACTCGATGCCGATGTTGTTGGGCGGGCTTGCCGGCGCGTTGGCGTTCGCAGGACTTCTTGGATTTGCGGTTGTCAAATTCGGGAACCTGAACAGGTTCGGAAACGTTCGTCGTCGCTCGGAGTCGATATGGGATACGGCCGAGGTCAATCAGCCTCCGCCATGGCAGCGGCGGGATTTGGACGCGGCACCGACGCCCGGCATCGATCCGATCCATAGGCGTCGAGAGATCGAGGCGCAATCGCGCGACATCCTGGAACTCCTGTCGCGGGCATCGCGTGGCGCGGCGACCTAGGGAAGGCTATTTCTCAAGCTGCCGCTGCAGCTCGCGCACGAACGTCGTCAATCCTGTGCGGCGCTCGCGCTTGAGTTGCTCGGCCTTCAGAATCGACTGCACTTCGGCAAAGGCTTCATCAACATTCTGGTTGATGACGATGTAGTCGTACTCCGCCCAATGGCTCAGTTCATGTGCGGCGCGATCCATTCGCCCCCGGATGACGTCGTCGGAATCCTGGGCGCGGGTATGCAGACGTTTCTCAAGGTCGGCAACGGACGGCGGCAGAATAAAGACGCTGACCACGTCGGCCCGCGCTTTCTCCCGCAACTGCTGCGTGCCCTGCCAGTCGATGTCGAACAGAACGTCGCGGCCCGAGGACAGCGCGGCCTCCACCGGAGCGCGCGGCGTACCGTAGCGGTTGTCAAACACAGTAGCCCATTCCAGCAATTCGTCGCGTTTGACCATCGCCTCGAAGGTCGCCTTGTCGACGAACCTATAGTCGTGTCCATCAACCTCGCCCGGCCGCATCGGCCGCGTGGTGGCGGAGACCGACAGGCTCAGGCCCTGGACCCGCTTGATCAGCAAGCGCGACAGCGTGGTCTTGCCGGCACCTGAAGGCGACGACAGCACGAACATCAGGCCCCGCCGTTCAACTCCATCGAAACCCTGGCCATGCACTGCCATCGATCACTCCAGATTCTGGACCTGTTCGCGAAACTGTTCGACGACGTTTTTCATCTCGAGGCCGACGTTGGTCAATTCGAGATCGTTCGACTTCGAACAGCAGGTGTTGACCTCCCTGTTGAATTCCTGCGCGAGAAAATCGAGCCGGCGCCCGACCGGACCGCCCTTGCCGATCAATTCGCGCGCCTGCGAAATATGCGAAGCAATGCGGTCAAGTTCCTCGCGAATATCAGCCTTCGCGGCGATCAGGATCGCTTCCTGATTGAGCCGGTCCTGGTCGAATCGATCGGAGGTATCGAGAAGCGCCGCAATCTGTTCGGCGAGCCGCGCCTTCACGGCTTCGGGCTTACGCCCGGGCGCCGCTTCCGCTTGACCCGCGAGACGCTCGATTTCGTTCATTCGTTGCGACAGTATTTGACCGAGCACAACACCTTCGCGCTTCCGCATATCAATCAAGCTGCGCAATGCATCTTCAAAAGCCATGGCGACGGCGGCTTTCGCGGCTTGCTCCTCGGTTTCGTCGGTTTCCGGTTCGACGACCTCGAGAACGCCCTTGATCGACAGCAGGCCGTCGATGCTCGGGGCGACCGCGTCGATCCTGCACGACAAATCGGCAGCGACCCTCAGGACGGATCCTAGCACCTCTTCATTGATGCGAACGACGGAGGCGGAGTTGCTGCGCTTCACGGTCAGATTGGCGTAAACCGTCCCGCGCGACAACACTTCGCCTGATCGCTTGCGGACCGTTGCTTCGATATCGTCCCAACCAGACGGCAGCCGCGTTCGAAGGTCAAACCCCTTGGCATTTACCGATTTCAGCTCCCATTCGAACGCATAAGGCCCGCTGGCGCCGTGGCTTCGCGCAAAGCCGGTCATGCTCGATAGCGCCATCGCGTGGTTTTCTCCAAATCGTTCAGATGTGAGATTCGCGGGAACGGACCGTTCCCACGTTAGAGGGTTTTGTGGGCGAGTGGAATCCGCTTCCGGAGCGGAATTGGGCAGTTGCGTGGAAAACGACGCTTATTGCCGGATAACGTGCGGTGAAGGCTCTGCCGCGCCCTGCCGGGCCGGCCGGGATCGCTTTCGTGGAGCAGGTTTCGCGGCGGGCGCATCTCCTGTCGCGTCGGTATCCGCAGCGGCAGGTGGTGGCGCGACCATCGGCGTTGGATCGTCAGCCGGCTCGGCCGTATCGTTCTGAATCTGCTTTTCCATGGTCCGCAGCCGGGCGACGTTCTTCTGGTGCTGTTCGTAGGTCTCGGTGAAGCTGTGCCCGCCGGTCCCATCGGCCACGAAGAACAGATCGCGCGTCCGCGCCGGATTTGCCACGGCTTCAAGTGACGCACGACCGGGGTTTGCGATCGGTCCGGGCGGCAACCCCTCAACCACGTAGGTATTGTAAGGCGATGGCTGCTGAATTTCGCTGCGTTTGATCGGCCGTCCGAGCGTCCCCTTGCCACCCACCAGACCATAAATGATCGTCGGATCGGACTGCAGCTTCATTTTCTGCTTCAGACGGTTGACGAACACTGCCGCGACCCGGCTGCGCTCATCCGGTTTGCCGGTTTCCTTTTCGACGATCGATGCGAGCGTGACGAGTTGTTCGGGCGTCTTGACGGGTATATCGGGGTTGTGGCGCTCCCAGATTTCCGCGAGCACACGCTTCTGCGCCTGTTGCATGCGCTGGATCACTTGCTCCCGGCTGGTTCCTCGCGGGAATTTATAGGTTTCAGGTAGCAACGTGCCCTCGCGTGGAATCTCGCGAATGTTGCCAGAGAAAATGTCGTTTTCGGAAAGTCGTGCCACGATCTGCTCCGAGGTCAGGCCCTCCGGGATCGTCACGGAATGCTGCACCACCTTGCCCTCGACCATGGTGCCGATGACATCGCGCAGACTTGCATTCTTCTGGAACGCATATTCACCCGGTTTGAGACCGGCGCGCGCCTTCAGCGCGAACACGCTTCCGATGAACGCCCAACGATTGTTGTCGATCACGCCTTCGCGCTGGAGAACCTCCGCAATATCGGTCATTCCGGCGCGGGCGGGAATGTTGACGATCTTGTCTTCCTGTAACGGTCCGGGCGCCTCGAGCTTCTGCTTGCCGTAGACATAGGTTCCGCCAACAGCAAGCATCCCGATCAGCACGATGGTGATGATGGCGTTGCCGGCGATCACCAGCGGGCTGCGGGCGCGCGCGGAGCGCTTCGGCGGCGGCGGCACCTGCTCGGGCTCAAGCGCGGCGCGCGGACTGCGCGGAGAAATGGGCGGCCTCTCACTCATCGATGTAACCTGAATCCTGTCGGTTCGATCGCGGCCGGCAAAATTCCCTGCCCCGGCCAACAGCATACGCCCATCACTAGTGGAGGTTGACATTCGCTACCAGTATGCAGCGAACGCAAGAAGCGAATATCAATCCAAAACTCCACTAGAATCAATATTTGCTAGTGGTCCTTTGTTTCTAACATTTGCAAGATCGCCTGCCGCAACGGGATGCAAATGAAACGGACCACTAGGGTTTAGCACCGAATGCGGCGAAACGGTGGATTCGCTTCGCCGTCGGGTTAATTGGCAACACGCCGCACGATCACCGACGCGTTTGTGCCGCCGAATCCGAACGAATTCGATAATGCCACATTGATTTCCCGTGCGCGCGCCTTGTGCGGCACGAGATCGATCACGCTTTCAACCGAGGGATTATCGAGATTGATCGTCGGCGGCGCCATGTTGTCGCGAATCGCAAGGATGCTGAAAATCGCTTCGATGGCGCCGGCAGCACCCAGCAGATGGCCGGTCGACGACTTGGTCGAGGACATCGAAGTCCTTGATGCGGCATTGCCGAGTAGGCGCTCGACTGCGCCCAGTTCGATTTCATCGCCGACCTGCGTCGATGTGCCGTGGGCATTGATATAGTCGATATCCGATGGGGATATCCCCGCGCGCTTCGTCGCCGCGCTCATGCTGCGAAACGCACCGTCGCCGTCCGGTGACGGCGAGGTGATGTGATAGGCGTCCCCCGACAGGCCGTAGCCGGTCACCTCGACATAGATTTTCGCACCCCGCCGCAGTGCATGCTCGTATTCCTCGAGCACGACAACGCCGGCACCCTCACCCATCACGAAGCCGTCTCGATCCTTGTCGTAGGGACGCGAGGCTTTCTCAGGAGTGTCATTGAAGCCGGTGGACAGCGCCCGCGCCGCGCAGAAGCCGGCCATGCCGATGCGGCAGATCGGCGACTCTGCGCCACCCGCTACCATGACATCGGCGTCGCCGAGCGCGATCAGGCGGCTGGCATCGCCGATCGCATGCGCACCGGTCGAACAGGCCGTCACCACCGCATGGTTCGGCCCCTTCAATCCGTGCTCGATCGAGACGTAGCCCGAGGCGAGATTGATCAGCCGTCCCGGAATGAAGAACGGCGACACCTTGCGCGGTCCCCGCTCCTTCAAAACGACGGCCGTGTCTGCGATTCCCGAGAGGCCGCCGATGCCGGAGCCGATCATGGTGCCGGTCGCGCAACGATCCTCCTCAGTCGCCGGATGCCAGTTCGCATCATCAAGTGCCTGCCTGGCGGCGCTCATCGCGAAGATGATGAAATCGTCGACCTTGCGCTGGTCCTTCGGCTCCATCCACTGATCGGGATTGAAGGTTCCGCCGGTCCCGTCGCCGCGCGGAACCACACAAGCGATTCGGCTCGGCAAGTCGGCAACGTCGAACGTCTCGATCTGCTTTGCGCCGCTCTCGCCGTTGAGAATGCGTTTCCAGCTAGGCTCGACGCCGCAGCCAAGCGGCGACACCATGCCAAGGCCTGTGACGACGACGCGTCTCATATGCGGAACTCTAGCCTCCTTGACAGTCATAAGGAAAAGCCGGTGAACCGTTCAATCACGGTCCGTCCGGCTTTATCAAGACCGCGCGAGAGCGTCAGCTTTTCGCGTTCTTCTCGAGAAACTTCGTGGCATCTCCAACAGTCAGAATCGTCTCCGCCGCGTCGTCGGGAATTTCGCAGCCGAACTCTTCCTCGAAGGCCATCACGAGTTCGACGGTGTCGAGACTGTCGGCACCAAGATCGTCAATGAAGCTGGCATTGTCGACGACTTTCTCGGGCTCTACGCCAAGGTGCTCGACCACGATCTTCTTTACCCGCTCGCCAATCTCGCTCATCAGTAAACCTCGCGTTTGTTCAATTGGACCCGACCGCAAAACGAGCCATCGTGCAGTATTAGCTCACTAGATCACTGTCGCTATCGCAGTCGTGTAGAATCTCGGTCTGTTCCGCTTTGAGCGGGTGCGGACCTGCAAACGACGGCGGTCTCCGCACCGCCATATACAGGGTTTCAAATTCCTGCAATGGCGTTCTTTGCCCACCCGTTGTTCGTTCGGTTATCACACATCGAAAGCCTTGACCACAAGCCCCGGCGGGTGGGCCAAAAACCCCTCAAATCATTGCCATTCCGCCGTTGACGTGAATCGTCTGTCCGGTCACGTAAGCCGCTTCGTTTGAACTCAGATAAACCGCCGCCGCCGCGATATCTTCCGGCGTCCCGAGGCGCGCCGCCGGGACTTTCGTCAAAATAGCCTCACGCTGCTTGTCGTTCAGTGCGTCGGTCATCGGCGTTGCGATAAATCCGGGTGAAATGCAGTTGGCCGTCACCCCGCGCTTCGCATACTCCGCGCCCAGCGTCTTGATCATGCCGATCAGTCCTGCCTTCGATGCAGTGTAATTTCCCTGTCCCGGATTACCGGTAACGCCAACCACCGAGGTGATCGCGATGATGCGGCCGAAGCGCTTACGCATCATCAATTTGGTCGCGGCGCGCGCCAAGCGGAACGTCGCGGTCAGATTGATCCGGATGACGTCGTCCCAATCCTCATCGCGCAGTTGCACGAACAAATTGTCCCTGGTGACACCGGCATTGGCGACGAGGATATCCACCTGCCCCATCGCCTTCTCGGCAGCCGGCACCAGCGCCTCGACCTCCACCGAATCAGACAGGTTGCAGGGCAGCACATGGACGCGTTCGCCAAGCGAACCCGCCAGCGCCTCCAACACCTCGCGCCGGGTACCGGAAAGTGCGACCGTAGCCCCCTGTGCGTGAAGCGCCTTCGCAATGGCGCTTCCGATGCCGCCGGTTGCGCCGGTCACGAGCGCGGTCCTGCCGGTCAAATCGAACATCGTTTCCCCCTGTCTCGCTTACGCCGATCGCGCGGCGTCGAGTGCTTCCCTAGCCGGCGCGATATCGTTTGGACCCCCGACGGCGACGCCGACGGCGCCATCCGCGATACGCTTGACCAGACCGCTCAAAATCTTGCCGGCTCCGATCTCGAAAAAGCGCGTCACGCCGTGTCCCGCCATGTAGGCCACCGACTCCCGCCAGCGTACGGTCCCCGTGACCTGCTCGATCAGGCGGTCGCGGATCTCGTCCGGGTCCGTGATCGGCTCGGCCAGCACATTGGACACGACCGGCGTGTGCGGCGTGTGGATCGTCACCTCGGCCAAAGCCTTCGCCATCGCGTCGGCGGCTGGCTGCATCAGCTTGCAGTGGAACGGCGCCGACACCGGCAGCAGCATCGCGCGCTTGGCTCCCCTGGCCTTGGCGATCTGGACCGCGCGATCGACGGCCGCCTTGTCCCCGGACACCACAACCTGCCCGCCGCCATTGTCGTTCGCAGCCTGGCAGACCTGACCCTGCGCGGCCTCGTCGGCAACCGCCACCGCGGTCTCATAGTCGAGACCCAGCAGCGCCGCCATCGCGCCGACGCCGACCGGAACCGCCTTCTGCATGGCAAGCCCGCGTGTCCGCAGCAACCGTGCCGCGTCGCTGACGCTCAGACTTCCCGCGGCCGCCAGCGCGGAGTATTCC
>JBDTCP010000093.1:0-7613 GCA_039923555.1 Nitrobacter sp. | reverse complement strand
TGGTGGAGAAGCGGCTGCTGTCGGCGATCCACATTCGCTTCGGACTGCGGCCGGTGTTGCCCGCCGACATCGAACGGCAGATCAAGGATGCCGACATGGGCGCAGCCTATCTGGAAGCGACCCACCTCGCGGGCTTCGCCGAAGCCGAAGCCAGACGGCTGTTCGGTAGCGATCCCGACCTGCCGGCGGCGATGATCGACGACTATCTCACGCCGTGGTCGGCCAGCAAGGCCGCGAAGCGGTTCCTGGCACGGTTCAAGACCCTGCACGGCTAGAGCGTTTTCGAGCGAAGTGGGCACCGGTTCGCGTGAAGAAAACGCGTCAATTCAAAATCATAGAGCCTCGCTTCTGATTCCATCAGAAGCGAAAAGGCTCTAATCGGCAGCGGATATCGTGCCGATACATCCAAACCATTGCCGCGGAGCCGGTTGGCTCCGCGGTTTTTTACATGCAATACGTCTACGACGTGGCGGTCAGACGCTTGTTTTTGGACGATCCGACCCATCGGTTGCAGCAAAAGCCTGCTCCAGATCGGCGATCAGGTCGGCAGCATCCTCCAGGCCGATCGACAGCCGTATGAGGCCGCTCGTGATACCGGCCGCTTCGCGCGCTTCCTCCGACATCCCGACATGGGTCATCGTCGCGGGATGAGCTACCAGGCTCTCGGTGCCACCGAGCGATTCCGCGAGACTGAAAAGCCGCACGGCCTCAACAAAGCGGCCGGCCTCCGCACGGCCTCCTTCCAGCTCGAAGCTGAGCATTGCGCCAAAGCCGGATTGCTGGCCTCTCGCAACAGCATGGCCTGGATGTGTGGGCAACCCCGGATAGTGGCACGCAGCAACAAGGGGATGCCTGAGAAGAAACTCGGCGACCACCTGCGCGCTCCGCTGCTGCCACTCCATGCGCGGAAACAGCGTGCGGATACCGCGAAGTGTCAGGAAGGAATCGAACGGCGCGCCAGTGGTGCCAACGATATTAGCCCAGGTTGCCAGCGCTTCGATATCGCCGGCATCGGCTGCGATCACCGCGCCGCCGACCACGTCCGAGTGGCCGTTGAGATATTTCGTCGTCGAGTGGATAACAAAATCCGCGCCAAGCATGATCGGTCGCTGCAGCGCGGGCGACAGGAACGTGTTGTCCACGGCGACCTTGGCGCCAACTGCTCTGGCCTGCGCGACAATCGCCCGGATATCGACGACGCGCATCAGAGGATTGCTGGGCGTCTCGATCAGGACGAGCTTGGGTTTGCCCTGAAATGCCGAATTGAGTGCTGCCTTGTCGTTCTGATCGATAAACGCAACCCTGAAGTGCCCGCGGTCGCGGCGGTTCAGCAGCAGGCGATAGGTGCCGCCGTAACAGTCGTGCGGCGCAATCACCAGGTCATCGCGTGACAGTTGCGACAGCACGAGATCGACCGCAGCCATGCCTGATGACACCACCACCGCGCCCGCGCCGCCCTCAAGCTTGGCGAGGGTATCAGCCAGCAACGTTCGGGTCGGGTTGCTGGCCCGGGTATATTCGTATGGACCGCTTCGTTCAAAGCCGGGAAAGACGAAGTTGCTCGACAAATAGATCGGCGGCGTCACCGCTCCGAAATTCTGGTCAGTGGCCATACCGTTTGCGGCCGCGATGGTTTCCAGCTTCGTGGGTTCGGACATGACGTTCGGGGCTTTCGTATAGAAAATGCGAGGGCCGTGCGGTGCATCTGGATGTCGCACCGGCCGGCCGCCGCATATTTAAAGGACTTCAGCCGAAACACAAACGGCCCCTAGGGTCCCACCGACTGACAGACCCCGCACAACAAAAGGGCACGGCCAGAACGGCCATGCCCTTCAGGGATCGAATAGACGTTAAAGCGGCGGTACGCGTCGCGAACATGGAATCGTTTGACAGAGCCAGCGCATTCGGCCGCGCTCAATCGTTGAAAAAGCGCCCCTCCTTCACCTCGGTGACATAACCTGCGCGAATGGCAAAGTCGCCGAAGTGTTCGCCGGGCTTGCGGTCGCGGGCATAGTCGCCAAGCGTCTTGTCGAGCGCTTCGAGGATCGCGCGCTCGCCGACATTCTCGAGATACATCTTGTTGAGGCGCTCGCCGTGAAAGCCGCCGCCGAGATAGAGATTGTACTTGCCCGGCGCGCGTCCGGTCAGGCCGATCTCGGCGATATAGGGCCGCGCGCAGCCATTCGGGCATCCGGTCATGCGCAGCGTAATCGGTTCATCCTTCAGACCGTGAGTATCGAGAAGGGTCTCGATCTTGGTGATGAGATCGGGCAGGTAGCGCTCGCTCTCCGCCATCGCCAGGCCGCACGTCGGCAGCGCGACGCACGCCATCGCGTTGAGGCGCAATGCGCTGCGGGTCTCGAACTCGTCGAGGCCGTATTCCTTCATCAACGCTTCGATTGCGGGCCGATCCTCGGGACCGACGTCTGAAATAATCAGGCTCTGGTTCGGCGTGATACGGAACGTTCCCTTGTGGACCTGCGCAATGGCGCGCAAGCCATCCATCATCGGGTGGTCCGGTGTGTTGATGACGCGCCCGTTCTCGATGAACAGCGCGCAATGCTCCCGGCCGTCCTCGCCCTTGATCCAGCCGAGCGGATCACCGTTCGAGGTGAAGGTGCAGGGCTGCGCAGGTTCGAGCGCGAAGCCGAGACGCCGCTCGATCTCCGCCTTGATCCAGTCAAGACCCTTTTCATCGATGGTATATTTGAACCGGGCGTGAAGCCGGTCGACACGATCGCCGTAATCGCGCTGCACCGACATCACCGCATCGATGGTCGGAAACAGCTTGTCGGCGTCGATATAACCGATCATGCTGGCCAGGCGCGGATAGGTCTTCGGCGCCTGATCGGTCCGCCCGAGACCGCCACCGATGGCGACGTTAAAGCCTTTCAGCTTGCCGCGACGAGCAATGGCGATGAAGCCGAGATCCTGACTGTAGACGTCGATGTCGTTGCTGGGCGGGATCGCGAAGCCGATCTTGAACTTCCGAGGCATGTAGGTGCGCCCGTAGAACGGCTCTTCGGGGCCATCCTTGTTCTGACGCTCGGCGCCGTACCAGATTTCGCTGTACGCGCCCGTCCTGTGGACGGCGTGGTCGCTTGCCTGCGTGGCGAGCGCAGAAACTTCGGCGTGCAGTTTCGACAGATCGGGGTTGACGGTGCACATCACGCCGCGGGTATCGTCGCCGCAGGCCGCCTTGGTGTCGAGCTGGACGTCGTGCAGGCCCTGGATCACGGTGCGCAGGTCATGCTTCATCACGCGATGAAGCTGGAAGGTCTGCCGCGTCGTCAGCCGCAGCGTATCGCCGCAATAAGCACGTCCCAACTCATCGAGCTTCAACCACTGGCCCGGGCTGCAGACCCCGCCCGGCAGGCGCACGCGCACCATGAAGGAGAACGCAGCCTCGAGTTTCTGCCGCCGACGCTCGTCGCGAATATCCCGGTCGTCCTGCTGATAGATGCCGAAGAACTTCATCAGCTTGGCGTCGTTGGCCGCCACCGCCGCGGTGATGTCGTCGGCCAGGCTCTGCTTGATCGTGCCGCGCAGGTAGTCGCTATTGGCCTTCAGCGTTTCGTCCGACCCGAGCTTGTCGAGAGGTTGGGAGACATCGCGGCTGCGATCGGTCTCAGTCTTCACTTCCATCAAATTGGCCTCAATACACGTCGAGCCGGTAGCGGCGATCGCGCTGCAGCGCCGAAAGATAGGCACCCGCCTCGTCGCGATCGAGACCGCCGTGTTCGGCAACAATATCCGTCAGCGCGGTATGGACATCAGGCGCCATGTGCGCGCTGTCGCCGCAGACGTAGAGGTACGCGCCCTCCTCGAGCCACGCATAGACATCGCGGCCCTGGCGGCGCAGGCGATCCTGCACGTAGGTCTTTGGCGCGGCGTCGCGCGAGAACGCCAGATCGAGGCGGCTCAAGGCGCCGTTCTTGAGCAGTTCCTGCCACTCCACCTGATAGAGGAAATCGCTGCGGAAATTGCGCTCGCCGAAAAACAGCCACGAGCGGCCTGACGCGCCACGCGCTTCCCGCTCCTGCATGAAGGCCCGGTACGGCGCGACACCGGTGCCGGCGCCGATCATCAGGATCGGCACGTCATCATCCGGCAGGTGGAAGTGGTCGTTCGACTGAATGTAGACCGGAACGGTGGCATCGGCTTCTGTACGCGATGCAAGATACCCGGAAGCGACGCCGGTGCGCGGCAGGTCATGCAGGGTGTAGCGCACGGGGCTGACTGTGAGATGCGCCTCGTCCGGGGCGGCGGCAAGGCTCGACGCGATCGAGTAGAGCCGCGGTTGCAGCGGCCGAAGGCCGGCGACGAACTGCGCCGCATCGATGCCGGACGCCGGAAACCGGCTGACGACGTCGAGAATGTGGTGGTTGTGCTGGAAGGCCGCGCGCGCTTCCCTTTGATCCGATGCGCGCAACGTCTGTAACTCCGAAGCACCGGTGATGTCCGCCCAATGATCGAGAAAGCGCGGCGTCACCGCCGTGATCTCGAGGGTGTTTGCAAACGCCTCGCCAAGGCTTGTCGTGCCCTGCTTCAGGGTCACCGGAGTATCGGCCGACAGCGAAAGCTTCTCCAGCATCGCCGCGACAAGCGCAGGATCGTTGCTCGGCACGATGCCGAGCGCGTCGCCGGGCTGATAGGTCAACCCGGAGTCCGCCAGCGACAACTCAATGTGACGGGTTTCCTTGGTCGAGCCGCGCCCGGTCAGCACGATATTGTCGATAACTCCAGCCTGGAACGGATGCTTCTTGTCGAATGTTGTGGCCGGCGCAGCGCTCTGCACTGCAGCCGTGGTTGGCGCGACAGACACCCGCGTTTGTGTGGACGGTGCAAGATTGGCGACGACCGCTGCAATCCAGGCGTCCGCAGCGTCTTCGTAATCGACATCGCAATCGATGCGATCTGCAAGCCGCTGCGCGCCCAGTTCCTCGAACCGCCGGTCAATCCGCTTGCCCGCTTCGCAGTAGCGCTCATAGGTCGAATCGCCCAGCGCCAGAACCGCATAGCGCAACTGCGGCAGCTTGGGCGCCTTGCGACTTTCCAGAAATTCGAAAAAGCCGACCGCGGTCTGCGGCGCATCGCCCTCACCGTGGGTGCTGGTGATGACAAGAAGATCTTGCTCGTCCTTGAGGCCGCGCGTTTTGTAGTCGGCCATATCGGCGAGCCGTGCCTCGATGCCCTTGGCCTTGGCTTTTTCAACGAGCGATTTGGCTAGAGCCTTGCTGTTTCCGGTCTCGCTGCCGAACAAAACCGTCAAGAGCCGCGTCGCAGGCGCCGCCGCGGGGCGGTTCTGAAAAGGAGGCGAAAGCTCCGCGATGTCCGACGCGGATGCGAGGGTGCGCGCCTGATGGCTGAGACCGGCGAAATAGCCGCTGATCCAGATGGCCTGTTCCTGACTGAGAGACGTCGCGAGCTGATTGACCTGCGCCCATTGATCCGTCGTCAGTGCCGAACCTGGAAATTCCAACTTTGTCATCGCAAACAAACCTCGGGGAGCGAACTGCCGGCCACCGCGATTCACGCTTCACAGGTCGGGTGGATTCACTGCGAGAAACGGAAATCTTCCGGCTGCATCTTCGACAATTCTACCCGTGAATAAGTCTGGTTTGGCAGATAAAACAATGCGTTATCGAAAAAAAGAATATTACCCTTCGCTGAGCTTCCATGGCGAGGCGATTATTTCATTGTCACGCTCTTTTTTAGCATTCCTGCAGAGTAGGCGGGACGGCCCCAAAATCGGCGCCAGCGTGTTTACCGTTTTAGGAATGAATTTTTAACTTCATGAAGTCCGCGATTTGCTGCCCGCAAGTGTTGCGGCGGTATCGGCGTGACCGACTTTTGCCTGAACAGCAACTTCCGATGCTGAGTTGAATCAGGAATATCCGGTGGACATTTGCAGCTTCTGCAATTGTCACATGACGAGGAGCGCGAACAAACTTCCGATCCTAGGGCGACACCGGAATGGACGGGCTTGTTCAACCCTCCCTGCCATGCAGGAAGAGTTGAAGCGCGTGCGTCAATGCAGCTTGCGCTTCGGCATCCGCGGTTCGAACTGTTCGATGTCCGCGGTCTGCGGCGGCTCGCCGTTGAATGTCAGCACGCCGCCTTTTATTGAAATCGCGACATGGTCGCCGTCGTGAACCTTGGCCGCCAAGATCATTTCGGCGAGCGGGTCCTGCACGTTGCGCTGGATCACGCGCTTGAGCGGACGCGCGCCATAGGCGGGGTCCCAGCCTTTTTCGGCAAGCCAATCGCGCGCGCCGTCATCGAGAGTGAGCACGATCTTGCGATCTTCCAACAGCTTTTGCAGCCGGGAGAACTGGATTTCCACGATCCGGCCCATCTCGCTTTTCTGCAACCGATGGAACAGGATGATCTCATCGACGCGGTTGAGGAATTCAGGACGGAAGTGCGCACGTACCATTCCCATCACCTGCTCGCGGACGGCCGACGTATCCTCGCCTTCGGGCTGGTTGACCAGGAATTCCGAACCAAGGTTCGAGGTCATGATGATCAACGTGTTGCGGAAATCCACGGTGCGGCCCTGACCATCGGTCAGGCGGCCGTCGTCGAGCACCTGCAGCAGTACGTTGAACACGTCCGGATGCGCCTTCTCGATCTCATCGAACAGCACGACCTGATAGGGCCGCCGCCGCACCGCTTCGGTGAGCGCCCCGCCTTCTTCATAGCCGACATAGCCCGGAGGCGCGCCAATCAGCCGCGCCACAGAGTGCTTCTCCATGTATTCGGACATGTCGATGCGCACCATCGCGGTCTCGTTGTCGAACAGATAGGCGGCGAGCGCCTTGGTCAGTTCGGTCTTGCCGACGCCGGTGGGGCCCAAGAACATGAACGAGCCCATCGGCCGATTGGGATCCTGCAGGCCCGCGCGGGCGCGACGGACTGCGGTCGCCACCGCGCGCACGGCCTCGGACTGCCCCACGACACGCGCGGCGAGACTTTCCTCCATCCGCAGCAACTTTTCCTTCTCGCCCTCGAGCATCTTGTCGACGGGCACGCCGGTCCAGCGCGACACCACCTGAGCGATGTTGTCCGGCGATACAGTCTCATTCATCATCGTGCTGTCTTCGCCGGCCTCGATAGTCGCGAGACGCTTTTCGAGCTCGGGAATCCGACCATAGGCCAGTTCGCCTGCCTTCTGGTATTCACCGCTACGCTGTGCGTTAGCGAGTTCGATCCGCGCCTGATCCAGTTCGCTCTTGAGCCTGGCGGCATCCGACAACTTGCCCTTCTCGGCGTTCCAGCGCGAGGTCAGATCGGCCGACTGCCTCTCCAGATCGACCAACTCCTTCTCGAGGTTCTCGAGGCGCGTCCTGGAGCCGGTATCGTTCTCTTTTTTCAGCGCTTCCTGCTCGATCCTCCGTCGTACGATCTCGCGATCGAGCGAGTCCAGTTTTTCCGGCTTGGAATCGACCTGCATTTTCAGCCGCGCCGCCGCCTCGTCGACGAGGTCGATCGCCTTGTCGGGCAGGAACCGGTCAGTGATGTAGCGGTTGGAAAGGGTGGTGGCAGCGACCAGCGCGCTGTCCGCGATGCGGACGCCGTGATGCTGTTCGTACTTGTCCTTGAGGCCACGC